>JBKPDM010000265.1:0-5085 GCA_046727895.1 Pseudomonadota bacterium
GCTAACGCGGAAGCGGTCGAGCATCTTCAGAAGGGCCTTAAGGTCCTCGCTGACCTGCCCGAAGGCAGCCAAAGAAGACAACAGGAGCTGCTGCTGCTGACCACATTGGGGCGGGTGTTAAGCGCAGCCAAGGGTTACGGCGATCCAGAAGTTGCGACGATCTACAGTCGGGCACGCGCGCTCTGCGAGGAGGTCGCAGAAGCCGCCAAAGTCTTTCCAATCCTCCTCGGCCTCGCGATCTATCACGCGGTGCGAGCGGAATTGGACACAGCCCAGAGCCTCTCGGAAAGGTTGCTGGATCTTGCGCGCCAATCGAACGACCCGGTGTTCTTAGTCGAAGCCTGTTATTCACTCGGGATCACATATTCCTGGCGCGGTGATTTTCCTCGCGCGTGGCAGCATCTCGAACAGGGCATGAGACTCTATGAGATCGGTCAGCATCGCGCCCATCTGTCACTGTACGGGCAGGACGGCGGACCGATCTGTATTTGCCGCGGCGCTATGGCGCGGTGGTACATGGGCTATCCCGACCACGCAAAGGCTCTGATGAAGAAAGCCCTAGACGTTTCCGAAGCTCTGGGACACCCCTTCAGTCGCGCTTATGTCCTCGGCCGGTCGGCCATCCTTAGCATTCATCGGCGGGAGATCACGGAAGCCTATAGGTGGGTGGCTGCAGCGAAGGCTTTTGGGACCGAGCATGACTTTCCATATTGGCACACTCAGGCAACGTTCCTTCAGGGCTGGGTCCTAGCGCAACGTGGCGAGCCCGAGCTTGGAATCGAGCGCATGTGCCAAGGGCTGGCCGAGATCCGAACTGTTGGGAAAGGGGTGATGCAGGTCTGGGCGCTGGGTTTGATCGGCGAAGCCCTTGGCAAGATCGGTCGGATCGGCGAGGGCCTCGCCCGGATTGTTGAAGCGTTGCAGATGGTTGACCGCACGGGGGAATGTTGGTTCGAGGCTGAACTCTATCGTCTCAAAGCGGAGCTGCTGCTCGCGTCCGAGCACGATCAAAAGGCAGCCGAAGCGTCCTTGCATCGGTCGATGGAGGTCGCCCGCCACCAATCGGCGAAGTCCTGGGAGCTACGTGCCGCGACCAGCCTCGCTTGCCTCTGGCGCGATCAGGGCAAGCGCACCGCGGCCCACGATCTTCTCGCCCCGGTCTACGACTGGTTCACTGAGGGCTTCGACACCGTTGACCTGAAGGAGGCCAGGACGCTGCTCGACGAATTGGCGTGAGTCGAGAATTTGCGGTGTGGGCTGCCGTTACGACTCACCTCATCTCCCGCGGTCGAACCCCGGTTCTCGGTAGGATCGCTGACAGACGCGAGATCTCGCCTGGCATGGGCGGCGGCGCCGGGCGGGCGATCTATGCTATCATGGCGCCGCTGAATGCGGGCGGGAGAGGGCGATGGCGACGCGGGTGCGGCCCAAGGCCAAGCAGCTCTACGAGCAGGACTTCTACGTCTGGACCGAGGTCCAGGCGGGGCTGCTGCGCGAGCGGCGCTTCGAGGACTTGGATCTGGAGAACCTGATCGAGGAGGTCGAAGCGTTGGGGCGGGCCGAGAAGAGCAGGGTTCTGAACAACGCGAGCGTGATCATCGAGCACCTGCTCAAACTGCAACACAGCGCTGCCCCGGAACCGCGCAACGCCTGGCGAGCCACCATTCGCGAGCATCGCCGGCGCCTGCGTCGGGATCTCACGCCTCGCCTTCAGCAAGCTTTGCGCGACGAGCTCGCGACGCTCTATGGCGAGGTGCGCGCGGACACCGCAGCCATGCTGGCGGACTATGGCGAAGCGGCCGCCGCCGCGGCCCTGCCCGCGTCGTGCCCCTACAGCCTCGAGCAGATCACCGGCGACTGGTGGCCCTGAGGCTTGGCCTCGGGGGCGACCTTCAGGATTTCGGCCGGCGGCCGAAGCCGGTGCGGGGGCGGGAGAGCTGGATCGCCTGGCCCTTCTTTGCCGAGATGACCCGGCGGTTGACGCCCGCCCAGCCGATCTCGCCGAAGAGGCGGCCGTACTCGATCTTCGGGCAGCGGTCCTGGACCACGTCGAGGCCAGCGGCCGCGGCCCTCGACGCCGCCTGGTCATGGCGGATGCCGAGCTGGAGCCAGAGCACCCGGGCGCCGATCCGGATCGCATCGTCGACGATCGGCGGCACGTCCGCCGGGCGGCGGAAGATCTGCACCATGTCGGGTGGCGAGGGCAGATCGTCGAGCGTGGCGAGGACCCTCTCGCCAAGGATCGTCCGGCCGGCATAGCGAGGGTTGATCGGGATCACCCGATAGCCCTTGGTCTGGAGATACAGCATGGCGAAATAAGAGGGGCGCATGTCGTTCGCGCTCATGCCGACCGCGGCGATCGTCCGGACCGTGCGCAAAATGCGCCGGATGTCGGCATCGCTGGAGCACAACTGTCCGCAAGGTGTCGCATCGCTGACGCATTTTTGCGTCGGATGTGCGCCAGAATCGTCCATTTGGGTCAGTCCGGCCACTTGGCATGGCGTTTCTCGAGGAAGGCGGCGAGGCCCGCCTCGAAGTCCCGGCCGAGCGCGTTGTCGACGATCACCTCGGTCGTGAAGCCGTAGGCATCTTCGAGGCCCATCTCGAGCTGGCGGTAGAAGGCGCGCTTGCCGAGCGCCAGGACCTCCCTCGGTTTGTCGAGCAGGCGGGGGAGCAGGGCATCGAAGGCCTCCTCGAGCTTCTCGGGCGCCACCACCTGATTGACCAAGCCGAGGCGAAGCGCCTCCTCCGCCTCGATGAAGTCGCCGGTCAGGAGCATCTCGAGCGCCGGCTTGCGCGCCAGGTTGCGGCTCACAGCGACCATCGGCGTCGAGCAGAACAGGCCATACTTGACGCCCGAGGTGGCAAAGCGCGCGTTGGTCGTGGCCAGCGCCAGATCGCAGGCCGCGACCAGCTGGCAGCCGGCGGCGGTCGCGATGCCGTCGACCAGCGCGATCACCGGCTGCGGCAGGCGGGTCAGCGAGAGCATCATCCGGCTGCACGCACCGAACAGTTCGAGCAGCCGCTCGCGCTGGCGCTCGCCCGCCATCTCCTTGAGGTCGTGGCCGGCGCAGAAGGCCCGGCCCTTGCCCGTGATCACCACAATCCGGACCGCCGGATCGTCCTCGATCCGATCGAGCTCGCCCTGCAAGGCCGCGAGCAGCTCGCGCGAGAGGGCGTTGTAGGCGCCCGGCCGGTTCAGAGACAGCCCGACCACCCCTTCGGCGTCGCTGCGCAGCAGCACGGGCTCGGCGGCCTGCGCCTCCGCGGCGGTTGCCGGGCGCTCCGCTTCGGCGACGTCGACCATGGTATCCTCCCCGAGGCTCGGTCAGCGCGTCTCGCCCAACTCCAGGCGTCTCGCCCGACTCTATATGCGTCGGCCGGCCGCGCCTGCCAACCCGAGGCCAAAGGGCGGGTGCCGGGGATCACGCGAGGAGCCGCGAGTCAGCCGGGCGGGAGCGTCGCGCCGCCGTGGGATCCGCCAGGAAGGAAGGGTGGAGGTCTATTTTTGACCGTTCGCCATCTGCAGGCGACGCCATTCCTCGACGACCCGATTGGGCTTAGGGCCGGCGCCATCGGGAGTGGTCGCATCGGGCGAGGTTGCGCTCGGCGCGGGGCCCGGCTGGTCGGCCGGCGCGCCGCTTCGCCCCGCTGTCTGCTCACGCTGGTCGAGCTCGCGCTCGGCCCGCCGGATGGCGAGGATCTCCTGCGCCACCTGGAGCGCGCCGCCCTTGACCGCCATGTCGTCCCGCTTCAGCTGCATGCGGCCGCCGAAATAGAAGGCGATGATGACGCCGAGCAGCGCCCAGAAGCCGTCCGGCATCATCTGATAGGCGCGGGCGATCTCGAGAAAGCGCACCGGCTGCAACGGCGCGATGACGAAAAAGGCGAGGATGCCGAGCGTGATCAGAGGCCGCGGCAGCCGGTTCAGCCCGTCGACGAAGGAGTCCCACCAGGTGGCGCCTGTGCGGGAGCGGAACTCAGCGGCGAACTGCGCCAGCGAAGCCATGTCCTGCTCGCTCAGCGCCATGCGCTCGACATGACCGCGCTCAGCCTCATTCTCGGCGTTCGGCTTGAACACCTCGACCAGCTCCTTGGCCGGCCGGAACAGACCGGTGATTAGACTGAGCCAGCTCATGCGACCAACCTTTCTCTGGGCACCTCGAACTCGGCCAGACGGTTCAGCCAGCCCTCGAGAAACACCCGCTGGCTCGGATCGCGCTCGACGAGTGCGTAGTAGAAGTTGCGCCGCTCCTCGACCAGGGCCGCAAGCAGCCAGTCGCGCATTGCGCCCTCCGCCTCGGCGGCCGCGCGCGCCGTTCGCGGCCCGCACAGACCGTCCACCTCCAGCAGGCCGAAGCCCGCCGAGTTGCAGACCTGCTGCAGGAAGCGGATCGCGCGCGCGGGGCCGTGGTTGACCGCGCTGTCGAAGGTGAACGACTGGATGCGCGCCGGCAGGGTGTCGATGCGCGGCGCCACGAAATAGTCGCGCCGGTAGATCTCGACGGCGACCTCGCGGCTCAGCGCCTGGACCTCGGCGACCGTGGCCGGCCTGCCGAGATGGCGCGACAGCGTCGCCTGGGTGACCCCGAACTTGGTCGGCCCGCCCCGATCCGCCGGCTGATCGACGAAGTCGCCCTCGCGGCGGATCACGTCGTCGATCATTTGATCCACGGCCGGCGCCACGGTCATTGATTGTCTTCCCATACTGTAGGTCGATATTCCTATACCACGGTCAACTTCAAAATGGAAGAGCTCAGAATGAATTTCGGTCGGCGACGCGGCACCAGCAGGGGTGGCCGCTACGCCTGCTTGAACCCTAATCGACCGAGGCGGCGAGAATCATGCTGAGCTGACAGAACGGCCGCGAGGTCTGGCGCTGCCAGTCATTGAATACCTCCTGGACCCTCAGCCGATCGGCTTTGGATCGCGGTGTGCCGGCAAAGGCGTCCCAATGATTGAGCGCTTTGACCACGGCGTCGGTCAGGATGAAGGTATCCCTTCCGGCCATGCGCAGGAAATAGGGTCCGGAATTGCCGCCGAGCTGGGAAAACCGCTTGGCGAGGTCGGCCCAGAGGCCGACCA
>JBKPDM010000266.1:0-2904 GCA_046727895.1 Pseudomonadota bacterium
GCCCTGTGAGGTGGCGCCCTTGTCCTGGGCGATCGCCATCAGGCCGGCGATCGTGGCGCACAGCGACGAGGTCAGGTAGGCGCGGATTCTCACCCAGCGGGTCGGAATGCCGGCGTAAATCGCCGCCTGCTCGTTGCCACCGGTCGCGAAGGTCTCGTAGCCCCAGCGGGTCTTGCCGAGCACATAGGCGCCGATCGCGATGATCACGAGTGCGATCGGGATCTGGTTGTTGAAGCCGAGCGCGTTGGTCTCGCCGAGACCGAAGTAGAGCGGAAACTCGCGCGCCTTGGCTGAGTAGAGGATCGATTTGCCGCCGGTCAGGCCAAGGACGACGCCGCGCCCGATCAGCAGCATGGTCAAGGTGGCGATGAAGGCCGGCACGCGCAGGACCGTGACCAGCACGCCGTTGATCAGGCCGATCACGGTGCCGAGAAACAGGCAGATCAGGATCGCGGCGACCGGGCCCAGATCGTAGAAGGGCGGCGCAAACGCGATCGAAAATACGACGGCGATCAGACCGAACGTCGAGCCGACGGAAAGATCCAGATCCTTGTTGACGATGACGAAGGTCATGCCGACCGCCATCACGGCGTAGCGTGCCGTGTCGCGGAGCAGGGCGTGAAAGGCGTCGAGCGAGCCGAAGAAGGTGGGGTTGACGAAGGTGCCGCCGAGATAGAGCAGGCCCATCATAAAGAGCAGACCAACCTCCCAGCCGCCGACGAGCTCGGACGGCGGGCGGCGGCTAAGGGCGGCTGTGTGCGCGCTCATCCGAGCGAATTTGCTTGCGTTCGAGCCTGGCGAAGCTGCGGGAGGGCCACCGGCCCTCCCGCATCCGGGCGCGATGGTCGGGCAGGCTCAGTTCTCGAACCGCTTGCCGACCAACTCGACGTTATCCTTGGTCACCAGCTGAGCCCGCGTGTCGAGGTTGGCCGCCGAGATGCCGCGGTCGATCTGCAGATAGAGCTGCATGACCGGCCAGAAACCCTGGAGGAACGGCTGCTGGCCAAGCGCGCCGGTCAGGTCGCCCGAGCGCAGCGCCTCCTGCTGAGCCGGGCCGAGGTCGAAGCCATAGGCGCAGATCTCGCCGGTCTTGCCCATCTGAGCCACTGCCTTGATGAGCGCCGGCGTGAACACGTTGTTGCCGGCAAAGGCGCCGACCACGTCACCGCGCGATTCGAACAGCGACACGATGCCATTCACCGGATCGTTCGGATTGGTGTCGATCCCGGTGTTCTCCGGGCCGGCGTCGACTTTGAAGTTTTGGAGTTTGCCCAGGCTCTGCAGCTTGGTCACCATCGCGTTGAAGGCCGAGGTCACGCGGGTATTGACCTCGATGTTGCCCATCGCGGTCGAGGAGGGCAGCAGGATCGAGCCGGATTCGACCCCCTTGTCCATCAGGCAGTCGACCAGCGCCTCGCCGGCGATCGCTGCGGCGGACGCGTCCTGGCCGGTGTGGCTGATCTTGCTGCGATCGAGGAGAGTGCCGTCGTAGGAGTTGGTGGTCGCGACCGGGATGCCGTTCTTCTCGGCCGTCTTGATGATGTCGTTGTATGCCCCGACCTGTGGCGTGGTCAGGATCAGGCCGTCGAGCTTCGGGTCCTGGACGATCTGGTTCAAAATCTCAATCTCGCGCGCCGGGTCGTCGGTCGGCGCCTCCGAGCCGAGCAGCAGGACCTTCGCCCCGATCATGTTGGCGGCGACGGTCGCGCCGACGTAGACCGGATCGAAGAAGCCGTTGCCGGCGGTATGGGTGACGATGGCGAAGGTCAGAACGCCATCGTTCGAATGGAAATTCTTGGTGTTCGGGTTTTCCTTGGCCGCCTCGCTGAAGGAGTAGCCGCCGACCGCCTTTTCCAAGGCGCCCGACTGAGCGAACGCGGGGCCGTTCAGACCGAGCCCGAGGGCCAGGCCAATCGCAGTGCTGGCGCCGAGCGCCATGGTGCTGCGCAACATGATCGTCTCCCATCTGTTGTCCCGTCGACGTTCCGACGGGCGCCTCCATGCGAAGCGATTCTAGGCGCAGTGCTGGTCAGCTGCCAATCGGGATTTGTCGGTCCTGGTTGCGTACATGGGGCAGGGCGGCCATGCTGCCGTGGAACCGCCTGCCGGCGCGACTACCTGGTCAAGCCGAGCGCCTTCATGACCCTGCCGAGCGACTCGTCGCTCTCGGCCATCCACCGCTCGAAGCCCCGCGGGTCACGCCAGACCACGCCGAAGCCCCGCTGCGCCATGAAATCTCGAAACTCCTGGCTGTCCCAGATCTGCTTGAGCACCGGCAGCAGCCTCGCGCTGACCGCCTGCGGCATGCCCTTGGGGCCGGCTATGCCACGCCAGGCGGCGACCTGCCAGTCGAGACCGGTCGCCTCCTTGAGCGTCGGCACGTCGGGAAAGGCGGGGCTGCGCTCTTCGCTCATCACGGCGAGGCTCTTGACCCGGCCGGCCTCGAGCAGGGCCTGCGCCTCCGGCACCGAGCAGGTCACGATGTCGACGCCGCCCGCGACCAGATCCTGGAGACCGGGCGCGGCGCCCTGGCTCGGCGTCCATTGCACGGCATCGGGCGCGATCCCCGCCGCCTGCAGCATCCCGGCGAGCGCCAGATGCCAGATGCCGCCCTGGCCGGTACCCGAGGCCTTGTACTTGCCGGGGTCGGCCCTGGCGGCGTCAAGCACCGCCTGCGCACTATTCCAGGCCGAATCGGCGCTCACCTGGAGGCCGGCGGGATCGGCATTATACAAAGCCAGAGGCGTGTAATCCTTGTGGGTCAGTTCGGTCAGCCGCTGCCAGTGCAGCATGCCGATCTCGGTCGTAACCACACCGAGCGTGTAGCCATCCGGCTCCGCAGTGGCGATCGCCGACAGACCGACCACGCCCGAGCCGCCGGTCTGGTTGACCACGTTGACCGGC
>JBKPDM010000267.1:0-14179 GCA_046727895.1 Pseudomonadota bacterium
GGCCGTGCTCTCGGTGCATTGCCACAACGATCTGGGCCTCGCGGTCGCCAACTCGCTGCGCGCGATCCAGGCCGGTGCCCGCCAGGTCGAGTGCACCATCAACGGTATCGGCGAGCGCGCGGGCAACGCCGCGATGGAAGAGATCGTCATGGCGGTCAAGACCCGCCACGACATCCTGCCGTTCACCTGCCGGGTCAAGACCGAGCACATCATGAGGGTGTCGCGCCTCGTGGGTGCGGTCACGGGCTTTCCGATCCAGCCGAACAAGGCGATCGTGGGTGCCAACGCCTTCGCTCACGAGTCGGGTATCCACCAGGACGGCGTGCTGAAGAATGCCCAGACCTACGAGATCATGCGCCCGGAAGACGTGGGCCTCACCAGGTCCAACCTCGTCATGGGCAAGCATTCCGGCCGCCACGCTTTCCGCAAGAAGCTCGCGGAGCTGGGCTACGAGCTCGGCGACAACGCGCTCGCCGAGGCGTTCGTGCGCTTCAAGGCGCTGGCCGACAAGAAGAAGGAGATTTTCGATGAGGACCTGATCGCGCTGGTCGACGACGAGATCCAGACCATCGATCAGCGGATCAAGGTCGTCGAGCTGGATGTCCGCTGCGGCTCCCGGCCCAAGTCGCTGGCCAGCGTGATCCTGGAGATCGACGGCGAGCCGCGACGCGCCGAGGCCGAGGGCGATGGCCCGGTCGATGCCACCTTCATCGCGATCAAGCAGCTGGTGCCGCACTCGGCGACGCTGTCCTTGTTCCAGATCCACGCCGTGACCGAGGGTACCGATGCCCAGGCCGAGGTCAGCGTGCGGCTCGAGGAGGCCGGCAAGACGGTGAATGGCCAGGCGGCGGAAACCGATACGATCCTTGCCTCGGCGCGCGCTTATGTGACCGCGTTAAACAAGCTTTTAGTTAAACGAGAGAAAACAGCGCCAGCTGCCCTGTCCGCTTGACGGCACCCGGCTGAGTGACACCAGACTGGGTGTTAGCCATAACGGCTGCTCGGCTGCGGGACATTCAACCTGTAGTCGGCCGGCCTGCGGGACCGGGTCTGGAACCCTAGCCACGGATGCCGTGCTCATGTTCTCGCGTTTGCTCGGCCTGCTGTCCGCCGACATGGCGATCGACCTGGGGACCGCGAACACCCTGGTCTACGTCAAGGGGAAGGGAATCGTGCTCGACGAGCCCTCGGTGGTGGCGATCACCAACAACCGGGGCCGCAAGCAGGTCCTCGCGGTCGGCGAGGAAGCCAAGCAGATGGTCGGTCGCACGCCCGGCAACATCGAGGCGATCCGGCCGCTGCGCGATGGCGTGATCGCCGACTTCGAAGTTGCCGAGGAGATGATCAAGCACTTCATCCGCAAAGTGCACAACCGGCGCGGCTTCGCCAGCCCCCGGGTGATCATCTGCGTACCCTCGGGCTCGACCGCGGTCGAGCGGCGTGCGATCCAGGAATCGGCGGAGAGCGCCGGCGCGCGACGGGTGTTCCTGATCGAGGAGCCGATGGCTGCGGCGATCGGCGCCGGTCTGCCGGTCACCGAGCCGACCGGATCGATGGTGGTCGACATCGGCGGCGGCACGACCGAGGTCGCCGTGCTCTCGCTCGGCGGCATCGTCTACGCCCGCTCGATCCGGGTCGGCGGCAACAAGATGGACGAGGCGATCATCAGCTACATCCGGCGCAACCACAATCTGCTGATCGGCGAGGCCACCGCCGAGCGGATCAAGAAGGAGATCGGCTCGGCCTGCCTGCCCGAGGATGGCAACGGCCGCGTGCTGGAGATCAAGGGGCGCGATCTGATGAACGGCGTGCCCAAGGAGATCGTGATCAGCCAGCGCCAGATCGCCGAGTCGCTGGCCGAACCGGTCAGCGCGATCATCGAGGCGGTCAAGGTCGCGCTCGAGCATACCGCCCCCGAACTCTCCGCCGACATCGTCGACAAGGGCATCGTGCTCACCGGCGGCGGATCGTTGCTCGGCAATCTCGACTTCGTCCTGCGTCACGCCACGGGCCTGCCGGTGAGCCTCGCCGATGAACCGCTCACCTGCGTCGCGCTCGGCACGGGCCGCTGCCTCGAGGAGATGAAGACGCTCCGCCACGTCCTGCACACCGCGTACTAGGGGTGGCACTGACGTCGCTTTTGTCGTCACTCTTGGTTCGCCAAGATCGATTCCCTAGGCTATACTGCAGCCCTGACGGGCGTTGGCGCGATCCGATCGGCGGATTCGGCCGAGCGGAGCGTACGCAGGCCGCGTGACGCCTCGAAGACCGTGACGGAGCCACCGGGTGAAGCCTGAGCGTCGCTCGCTGTCACGCATAGCCGTGCCGCTGAAGGCGCTGTTGGAGCGCTTCGCCTTTGGCACGCTGATCGCTGTCTCGGTCGGTCTGCTGATCATCGGCAAGGCGGACATTCGTCTGTTCGAGGTCATCAACGAGCGCATCAGCGATGCGCTGGTGCCGGTTCTCGCCGTGCTGGTCGAGCCGATCGAAGCCTCGCGCCGGGCCGCTGAGGGGATCGGTGAGTTGGTGGCGCTGCGTGACGACAACGCTCGGCTGCGCGAGCAGAACCGGCGCCTTCTCGAATGGCAAAGCGTCGCCCGACAGCTGGCGCTGGAGAACGCGGCATTGCGCCAAATGTTGAAGGTGGGCGCCGGCAGCGACCATCCGACCGCGGTTACCGCCCGGGTCGTCGCCGACGCCGGCGGACCCTTTGTCCAGACCGTGCTGGTCAACGCCGGGAGCGAGAGCGGCGTCGTCAAGGGAATGGCGGCCGTCAACGAGTACGGGCTGGTCGGCCGCGTGATCGAGGTCGGCCATCGGAGCGCGCGCATTCTACTCCTGACCGATTTCAACTCGCGTGTCCCGGTGATGGTTGAGCCGTCGCGGGATCAGGCGATCCTGGCGGGCGACAACAGTCGCGAGCCCGGCCTGGTGTTCCTGCCGCTCAGTCCGCGCCTGTCGGTCGGCGACCGGGTGGTCACATCGGGCCGGGGCGGCGTGCTGCCGCCCGGCCTCGCCGTCGGTGTGGTCAGCTCGATCGCGGATCAACGGGTCGTGGTGACGCCGCTGGTCGACTGGGATCGCCTGGAATATCTGCGCCTGCTCGAATACACACCGGTGCTGGCACCCGAGCAGCTCGAGGAGTTGCAGCAGGAGCAGTACGGACCGCCGCCACCGCCGGGCCTCGGTGCCCGCGAGGAGCGGCCCGCGGACGACATCGCGCCGCCGCCGGCGGCTGCGGTGCCGGGTGCCGTGGCGGGCAGGGCCCGGTGATCTGGCTCTGGCTGCGCCAGCTGGACGCGCATCTGCGGTTTCTGGTGCCGTTCGCCACTGCGTTGAGCGCGGTCCTAATCGACGTCGCAACGCTGTTCGGCTCGGGACCGGTCAGCCTCAGCTCATTCTCGACCCTCTGCGTGGTATACTTCTGGAGTCTGTATCGGCCCGACCTGTTCACGCCAGCGGCTGCGTTCCTCACTGGGCTGATTTACGATGGCCTGGCTGGCCTGCCGCTCGGCCTGACGTCACTTGCGCTGCTCCTGGTGCGCAATCTCATGGTGGTGCAGCAACGGTTCTTCCTGGCCCGCTCGTTCCCGGTCATATGGTGCTGTTTCGTCCTCCTGGCGCCGGCGGTCGAGGCGGCGAGATGGCTGCTATCCTGCCTCTGGTGGGGCCATGTGTTCGCGCTCCAGCCGGCTCTGTTCGAGCTGCTGGTCACGATCGCGCTCTATCCCGCGGCGAGCTGGTTGCTCGGCCGGATCCATAATCAGATCCCGAGAATGCTTCATGCATCATGAGGCCGATCGCCTGCGCGTCTTCTCACGCCGTGCGCTCATGCTCGGCGCCGGCCAGCTTGGTCTGTTCGGCCTGCTCGCCGGCCGGCTCTACTACCTCCAGGTGGCCAGTGCCGAGCGGTACGCGCTGCTCGCCGACGAGAATCGAATCAATCACCGCCTGCTGTTGCCGGCGCGCGGCCGGATCTTCGATCGTCACGGCGTAGCTCTGGCGCGTAACAAGCCCACCTACCGGGTGCTGGTGATTCCCGAGCAGACCATCGACATGCTTGCGACGCTCGGCGCGCTCGCGCGCCTGATTCCGCTGCCGGAGGAGCGCATTCAGGAGGTGATTGCCGAAGCGGGCCGGCGCCGCCCCTTCGTTCCGATCACCGTCCGCGCGGATCTCGGCTGGACCGAAGTGGCGCGAATCGCAATCCACGCGCCTGATCTGCCCGGCATCACCCTCGAGGCTGGGCTCTTGCGCGCCTATCCGACGGGCGGTGTCGTGGCCCATGTTCTGGGCTATGTCGGGCCGGTCTCGGAGCAGGAGCTGAACGGTGATCCGCTTCTGGAACTGCCCGAATTTCAGATCGGCAAGAACGGCATCGAGAAGACCTACGACGAGGCGTTGCGCGGCCGTCCCGGTCTCAGCCGCTTCGAGGTCAACGCGCTCGGTCGCGAGATCAAGGAGCTGTACCACGAGGACGGCGAGCCGGGCGAGGATCTGGTGCTGACTATCGACCTCGATCTCCAGCGCTACCTGCACGAGCGCCTCGGCAGCGAAGAAAGCGCATCGGCCGTGGTCCTCGACGTTGCAACTGGCGACGTGCTGGCGCTCGGCTCGGTGCCGAGCTTCGACCCCAGCGCGTTCAGTAATGGCCTGAGTCCCGAAACCTGGCGTGATCTGACTACCAATCTCAAAGCGCCGCTGGTCGACAAGGCGATTGCCGGCCAATATCCGCCGGGCTCGACGTTCAAATTGATGGTCGCGCTCGCGGCCCTTGAGGCGGGTGTGGCCAGCCCAGACTACGAGGTCTATTGCCCGGGATTCCTTCAGCTGGGCGATCACCAGTTCCATTGCTGGAAGCGCTGGGGCCATGGCCAGCTTGCGCTGGTCGACGCGATCGCCCAGTCATGCGACGTCTATTTCTACGATCTGGCCCGCCGGGTCGGCGTCGACGCGATCGCAGCCATGGCGCATCGGTTCGGCTTCGGCCAGACGCTGGGCATCGACCTGCCCGGCGAGCGGCCGGGGCTGGTGCCGGACAAGGCCTGGAAGCTTGCAAGCCGCGGCGTCCCCTGGCAGCTAAGCGAGACTCTGATCGTCGGTATCGGCCAGGGCTACATTCAGGCGACACCGCTCCAGCTCGCCGTGATGACGGCGCGGATCGCCAATGGCGGGCGCCCCGTCCAGCCGCGCTTGGTGCGAAGCACCGCAGCCATCGCCGCGGCGGACGGCCAGGAACCGGCCGCCGCGGGGTCTGCGTCGGAGTGGTCTCTGCGGTTCGTCAAGGAAGGCATGTACCGGGTGATCAACAGCGCTCATGGCACCGCCCGTCAAGCGAGCCTCGGTGATCCCGATCGAGCGATGGCCGGTAAGACCGGCACTTCACAGGTTCAACGCATCAGCCGATCCGAGCGGGCGAGCGGGGTGCGCAAGAACGAGGAGAAGCCCTGGGAGGAGCGCGACCACGCCCTTTTCGTCGCCTTCGCTCCGTATCGCGAGCCGCGCTATGCCATATGCGTGGTCGTCGAGCATGGCGGCAGCGGCAGCCAGGCGGCCGCACCGATCGCGCGCGACATCATGGTCAAGGCGCTCGAGATCGATCCGACCCGCCCCCGCCCGGGCCTGACCGCCGAACGCGAGCCGCGCCCCCGCGGGGCCGGTGATCTGGCCTAGGTCCTATGGCCTCCGCCGTGCGACTCAAGACCGTCGAGCTGACGCTGGTCGAGAAGCTTCGCCTCTTAAACTGGCCCTTCATCTGCGTCGTCGCCACGATCGCCCTGATCGGCTACGGCACGCTGTATTCAGCCGGCGGGGGCTCACACGCCCCCTGGGCGTGGCGCCACAGCGTACGCTTCGGCGTCGGCGTGGCGGCGATGCTGGTGATCGCTCTGATCGACGTTCGCTTCTGGTTTCGTTGGGCCTACGCAATCTATGCCGCGGCGCTGCTGGGCCTGATCGCAGTCGAGATCACCGGCGACATCAACATGGGCGCACAACGCTGGATCAACCTCGGTCTGTTCCAGCTGCAGCCCTCCGAGGTGATGAAGATCGCGCTCGTGCTCGCCCTCGCCCGTTACTTCCACGGCACCTACCTCGAGGATGTGGCGCGACCCGCGCAGCTGATCGCGCCGCTCGCGATGGTCCTCGCACCGACCGCGCTCGTGCTTAAACAGCCAGACCTCGGCACGTCGGTCATGCTGCTTGCCGGCGCCGGGTCGACGTTGTTCCTAGCGGGCGTCCGCTGGTGGAAGTTCGCCATCGTGATCGGCGGCACTCTCGCGACCTTGCCGGTCCTCTGGCAGCACCTGCACGGCTATCAGAAACAGCGCGTGATGACCTTCTTAAACCCGGAGCGCGACCCGCTAGGCGCCGGTTACCACATTATCCAATCCAAGATCGCGCTCGGGTCGGGCGGCCTCTGGGGCAAGGGGTTCCTCAAAGGTACGCAGAGTCAGCTCAGCTTCCTGCCCGAGAAGCAGACCGATTTCGTGTTCACCATGCTCGGCGAGGAGGCAGGGCTGCTCGGCGCGCTCGGATTGCTCGTGCTGTTCCTCGTGCTGATCGTCTACGGCTTCGCCTTCGCGCTCCGCGCACGCAGTCAGTTCGGCCGCCTCCTGGCGATGGGGATCACGGTGACCTTCTCGCTCTACGTCGTGATCAACATCGCCATGGTCACCGGCCTGATCCCCGTGGTCGGCGTGCCGTTGCCGCTGATCTCTTACGGCGGGACGGCGATGATGACGGTGCTGATCGGCTTCGGCCTGATGCTGAGCGTCGACATCCACCGCGACGTGACCATCCCCCGCTTTCCGGTCGACCACGACCACTAATGGCGGCCGGTTATCAGCCGCGCACGATGCTCGGTAGCCAGGTGGCGATCTCGGGCACAGCCATGATCAGCAGCAGGAAAACGAGCATGCCCCAGAGGAACGGCAGATCGGCGCGGAACACGCGCAGCTGATCAACGTCGGCGATCCGACTGGTAATGACCAGAGCGATCGCCATGGGCGGCGTGACCCGGCCGATGATCGCCGCGATCCGAGCGCGAAGGACAGGCTGACGATCAGGAGTAGCTCGCCGGTCAGCTCCCCGGTGTTGACGAAGACGCGGTACAGATCGCCAAGGCGCAGCAACGCGATACACCGTGCAGACGAGGAAAACCGCAGAAGCGGCGGCGAACGCGCTCGATTCGGTCGGGGTAAAGACGCCGATCAGGCGGCTCGCCGTCCCGCGTGGCGGACCTCGCGCCAGTAGCGGCCGCCATATAGGGCTGCCAGCCGAACCCGCGGGCGAGCCAGGCGACGATCGCCATCTGGCTGAAGCCGCGCACAACGCCTAAGCCCGGCCAGAAACAGGGCACCGAGCGAGGTCCCGCTGATCGCCGAGTACAAGAGATCATCGGCGAGCTGGGCGGGATCATCGGCCCGATGCCGGCGGACGAGGCACTAAGCGCGGCGGCGAAATCAGCGGGATAGCCGTGCTTCTTCATCGCCGGGATGACGATTGAGCCGGTGCCCGCGAGAATCCACGGTCGACGAGCCGATCATGCCGGCGAAGAACATCGAGGTGACGACATTGACAGCGCGAGCCCGCCGCGCAGTGGCCCCCCCAGGGCACGCGCGAATTCGAACAGACGCGCCGAGATGCCGCCGGCGTTCATCACCCCGCCCGCGAGCACGAACAGCGGCAGGGCGAGCAGGACGAGCCGGCTCATGCCGGAGACCATCATCTGCGTCAGGGGTCGAGCGCGACCGCGCTGATGAGGGCTACGACCATGGGCACGCCCAGGACTAGGAGCCCGCACAAGGCTAGAGGGCGATGATCGCCTCGATCATTGGGCGATTCGCGGGGTGCGGGCTACCACCAGCACGCTATCGACGCCTACGCCGTGCCTCCGAGGCGCTTGCCCCGAAAGCGAGTGCGACCGCGGCCGCGCCGATCCAGAGCGCCGAGGTAAACAGACCCTTGGGCAGAGCCAGATAGGGCGTGCGGTCGCCGCCGAAGGTGGCAACGTACCTAAAGCCGAGCCAGGCAAGCCACGCCAGCATCAAAGCCCCGAGGAGCTGCCCGAGCGCGCTGCCAGGAGATGCCGTGCCGAGGGTGAGACCCGATCGAGAAGAATTCGATCCTGATCAGCTGCTGGCGCCGCACCGACAGGGACAGCCTGGTCACAGCGAGCCAGGGCACCAGGCTGATCACAACTCCTCGGCCCACACGAATGAATAGTTGAGGAGGTAGCGCGAGAGAGTGTTGGCGAACACGATGCTAGCGTCTTTGCGCCGTTGCACGAGAAGGCTCGGCAAGCTCAATCTTGATCGGCGCAGGGTGTTGTCGACCGGCGCGACGGGTCAACGCAACGCCTGGCGCGATCCGATCAAATAAGGATCTGCGATTCTTCCGCGATTCCGGGCCTCAGGCGGCGTCGGGAACGACCCGGTCGCAATACCAGCGATAGGCGTGGGCCAAGCCCTTTTCGAGCGGGATCTGCGGTTGCCAGCCGAGCGCTTTGAGGCGCGAGACGTCGAGTAATTTGCGCGGCGTGCCATCGGGCCGCTCAGCATTGTAGCGAAGCCGTCCGCCGAAGCCGACCACGCGGCGGGTGGTTTCGGCCAGCTCGGCGATGGTCAGATCCTCGCCGCAGCCGACGTTGATGTGCAGATCGCCGCTGTAGACCTTGAGCAGATGGACGCAGGCATCGGCAAGGTCGTCGACATGCAGGAACTCGCGTCGGGGATGGCCGCTGCCCCAGATCTCGACCTCGTCGGCGCCGGCCGCCTTGGCCGCGTGCATCTTCGCGATCAGCGCCGGTACGACGTGGCTCGTCAGCAGATCGAAATTGTCGCCCGGGCCGTAGAGGTTGGTCGGCATCGCGCTGATGAAGTCCGCGCCGTACTGGCGCCGGTAGGCTTGGCAGAGCTTGATGCCGGCGATCTTGGCGACGGCGTACCACTGGTTGGTCGGCTCGAGCTGGCCTTCGAGCAGGCATTTCTCCGCCATCGGCTGAGGCGCAAGCTTCGGATAGATGCAGCTTGAGCCGAGGAACAGGAGCTTCCCGACTCTCGCCTGCCAAGCGCCCTGGATCAGGTTCGCCTCGATCATCAGGTTGTCGTAGAGGAACTCGGCCGGGTAGCTGTCGTTGGCGAGAATGCCACCAACCTTGGCGGCGGCGATCAGCACAACCTCCGGGCGAGCCTCGGCCATCCAACGCTCGACCTCGCTTTGCCGGCGAAGGTCGCACTCCTGCCGCGTCGCGGTCAGGATCTGGCAGCCCTCGCGCTCGAGGCGGCGAAGGAGCGCGCTGCCCACCATGCCTCGGTGGCCCGCGACCCAGACCCGCTTGCCGGCGATCGGGCAAATGACAGGGACGTTGCCGCGCTCGCTGGTCATGTCGCGTCTCGCTTGCCCGGTCTAGTCCGGACCATTGCGCCCCTCGCGCTCGACCTGAACCAGGTCGGCCTGGACCATCTCGCGCACCAGGTCAGCAAAGCTGGTCGTGTGCCGCCAGCCGAGCCTGGCGCGCGCCTTGCTCGGATCGCCCTGTAGAAGGTCGACCTCGGTCGGCCGGAAATAGCGCGGGTCGACCCGCACCAGGCGCTTGCCGGTCCGGCCGTCGAGGCCGACCTCGTCGACCCCCTCGCCCTGCCAGACGATCTCCCGCTCGGTGCAGGCGAAGGCCAGCTCGACGAACTCGCGCACGCTGTGGGTCTCGCCGGTCGCCAGCACGTAGTCGTCGGGCTCGTCCTGCTGCAGGATGCGCCACATTCCCTCGACGTAGTCGCGCGCGTGGCCCCAGTCGCGCTGGGCGTCCAGATTGCCGATGTAGAGGCGCTTCTG
This sequence comes from Pseudomonadota bacterium, assembly GCA_046727895.1. Lineage (GTDB taxonomy): Bacteria > Pseudomonadota > Alphaproteobacteria > Geminicoccales > Geminicoccaceae > DATAOG01. The sequence continues at coordinate 9,835 of JBKPDM010000267.1, forward strand.
CAGGCCGAGCTCGATCGCCGCGACCGCCCGGGTGATCTTACGCGTGACGAAGGTTTCCCCCCGGATCGGGCTCTCGTGGTTGAACAGGATGCCATTCGAAGCGTGGTAGCCATAGGCCTCGCGATAGTTGACCGTGATCCAGTAGGCGTAAAGCTTGGCCGCAGCGTAGGGGCTGCGCGGGTAGAACGGTGTGGTCTCGCGCTGCGGCACTTCCCGTACTTTGCCGTAAAGCTCCGAGGTCGACGCCTGATAGAAGCGCACTCGCTCGCCCATCTTCAGGATGCGGATCGCCTCGAGCAGGCGAAGCGTACCCAGCGCGTCGGCATTGGCGGTGTACTCAGCGGTCTCGAAGCTGACCTGAACGTGGCTTTGGGCGGCCAGATTGTAAATCTCGTCGGGCTGGGTTTCCTGCACCAGACGGATCAGATTGGTGGCGTCGGTCAGGTCGCCGTGGTGGAGAAAGAACCGGGTCTCATGTTCATGCGGGTCGACGTAGAGGTAATCGACGCGGCCGGTGTTGAATGACGAGGCGCGCCGCTTGACGCCGTGCACGACGTAACCCTTGGCGAGCAGGAGATCGGCCAGATAAGCGCCGTCCTGGCCGGTGACGCCGGTGATCAAGGCAACCCTGGCTGACATCTCGCTCCTCGATACTGGCCACGGCGCGTCACGCCGGCGCGTGGCCCAATCGCTGCACCGACACTCGATTCGGACGCATGCGTGACCGTCGCGTTCGGGCGCTCCTTACACCAGATGTCCAGACGCCAGCAAGACCCGAGCCGGCCGCCCCGCCGGCGCCGTGCCGCGGCGCTCTGGACAGCACGGGGTGGCACGGCCATAGTTGTCGGCCACGAGCGCAGCCGGCAGGTCGCCGGGCGAGTACGCCATCGGTGCACGCGATGTATCAGGAACGGACCCGCTCGATTCGGATCTCGGTCGAGCCGTTCTACCTTGACGATCAATCGATGCCCGAGCAGAACCGCTTCGTGTTCGGCTATCGGATTCAGATCGACAACCAGGGCGGCGAGACGGTCCAACTGATCAGCCGGCATTGGCGGATCACCGACTCGCTCGGCCGCACCATGGAGGTGCGGGGCGCCGGCGTGGTCGGCCAGCAGCCCGTGCTGCGACCGGGCGAGACCTTCGAGTACACCAGCGGCACGCCGCTTGCCACGCCGAGCGGCATCATGGTCGGCAGCTATCAGATGGTCACTACTGCGGGCGAAGAGTTCGAGGTCGCGATCCCGGCGTTCTCGCTCGATGTTCCCGGCACCCGGACGGCGCCCAACTGATCCGACTTCTGCCCACTCGGATGCGTGCAGCGCCATCGTGATCGCTCTCCGGGTGCTTGCCAGACCGGTCCTGATCGATCTGCGACCCATCCTCTTCGTGGTCGGTATCCTCATGGTCATTTTGGCCCTGTTCATGGCGCCGCCAATGGTCGCGGACATGGCAGCCGGACATCCCGACTGGCAGGTCATCCTGGCCGCCGGCACGGCGACCCTGTTCATCGGCGTCACGCTGGTGCTGATGAACCGCGCGCCGGGTCTGGCCGAGCTCACCGGGCGCCAAGCGTTCGCTCTGACTACGATAGTCTGGGTCGTGGTGGCGCTGTTCGGCGCGCTGCCCATGGCGTTCTCCGAGCTCGAGCTGAGTGTCGCCGATGCGGTCTTCGAGGCCATGTCGGGGATCACGACCACCGGCTCGACCGTGATTGTCGGGCTCGACCACGCGCCGCCCGGCATTCTCCTCTGGCGCGGCATTTTGCAATGGCTCGGCGGGGCTGGCTTCATCGTGATGGGGGTGGCGATCCTGCCGATCCTGCGGGTCGGCGGCATGCAGCTGGTGCGGACCGAATCCTCGGATCTTTCGGAAAAAATCCTGCCGCGGGCGGCTCAGGTGGCATCAGCCACCGGCCTGATCTATCTCGGCCTGACCCTGGCCTGCGCCGTCCTCTACTACGTTGCCGGCATGACGCCGTTCGAGGCGGCGGTGCACGCCATGACCACGCTCGCGACCGGCGGCTACTCGACGCGCGACGCGTCGCTCGGTGGCTTCGACAATGTTGCCATCGAGGCGGTCGCGATCGTCTTCATGTGTCTGGGCAGCCTGCCCTTCGTGCTCTACATCCAGCTGACCAACGGCCAGTGGCGGCCGTTGGTTCGCGACGCCCAGGTGCGCTGGTTCTTCGGCATCATCATTGTCTTCATCGTCACCATCACCACTTGGCTCGTGGTGGTGGAGCACATCGCGCCGCTCGTCGGACTACGTCACGCTACGTTCACCATCGTTTCACTGATCACAACGACGGGCTACGCCTCGACCGACTACGGCCTCTGGGGCACGTTCCCGATCGCCGCCCTGTTCTTCCTGATGGCGATCGGCGGCTGCACGGGATCGACCGCCGGTGGCATCAAGGTGTTCCGCTTCAGCGTGCTGCATGCGATCGCTATGAGTCAGATCGGACGACTGGTCCGCCCGCACGGCGTGTTCGTGGCGACCTTCAACGGCCGTCCGCTGCCCGACACCGCGGCCGTGGCGGTGATGGCCTTCGTATTCATGTTCGGTCTGTCGTTCGCGGTGTTCACCATGCTGCTATCCATGGTTGGGCTGGACTATCTCACCGCAATGTCGTCGACGATCACCGCGATGTCCAACGTCGGCCCCGGGCTCGGCGGCGTAGTCGGGCCGGCCAGCAATTTCTCCAGCCTTCCGGACATCGCCAAGTGGCTCCTTTCGCTCGCCATGCTGCTCGGCCGGCTCGAGCTGTTTACGGTGCTGGTCCTGTTCACCCCGGTCTTCTGGCGGGGCTGAGGAGCTCCTCGGAGGCCCTACCAGGTGCCGGTGTTTGCCATCGAGGCCCAGGGCTCCCGTTTGGGCAACGCCTCGCCCTTCTGCAGAAGCTCGATCGAGATGCCGTCGGGCGAGCGCACGAACGCCATGCGGCCATCGCGCGGCGGCCGGTTGATGGTCACGCCGCCGTCCATCAGGCGCTGGCAGGTCTCGTAGATGTCGTCGACCTGATACGCCAGGTGGCCAAAGTTGCGTCCGCCCGTATAGGTCTCGGGATCCCAGTTGTAGGTGAGCTCGACCATCGGTGACCTGGCTTCCGAGCGCGCCCGCCGCTCGTCGCCCGGCGCTGCGAGAAAGATCAGCGTGTAGCGCCCCTGCTGGTTCTCCATACGGCGGATCTCCTTGAGACCCAGCTTGTTGCACCAGAAGTCGAGGCTCGCCTCGATATCGCTGATCCGTACCATCGTATGCAGATATTCCATCGGCTCTCCTCCACTCCGGGGTTTTCGGCGCGAACTACGTGCCTCTCGCCCCTCAAACATGCGCCGAAATCCGGCGCGATCAAGCACGCGGGCAAGCCGTCCGGGCCGTTAACCGACCCGGGCGACGAGGTCCGTGAGCTCATCCAGCTCGGTTCGTCTCGGCGGAAGTGGGCTGCCACCCGTCCCTGGGCGAGCACGGTCAGGTCATCCGCTACGGACAGCGCGTGGCGAAAGTTGTGGGTGATGAGGATGATCGCCTGGCCCTGGTCGCGGGCCTGGGCGATGTGGTCGAGGACCCTCTCTGCCTGGCGCACGGCGAGCGGATGCCAAGCCGGTGCAGGGCGGAGCGCGCCATCTCGTCGGCGCACTTGAGGTCGAGCAACTTGATGGGCCGATGCTCTTCTGCGGCTCGCGGCCAAGGACGCGCCGAGGCTTGACCTGAGCATGAACAGGATGAGCGTGACGCGAATCGACGGGCACCCCGAGGTTGCGGGCCGCCTGCTCATTCTGGCCGCGCGCCTGGATCCAGTTCCCGAACCGGGTGCGCAGCAGCAGGATGGTCGCCAGGGCGCTGATCACGAAGAACCAGAGCATCGACATTCGGAAGCCGCCGAGCGGCGGCTCGGACATGACGTCCTTGAACTCGGCCGGGATGGGCACGGTCATCGGGACGCCGCCGGTCAGCGCGATCAGGACCCCGCGCCAGATGAACATCGTGCCGAGGGTCACCACGAAGGAGTGAATCCGGAACTTGACCACGATGGCACCGTTGATGGCCCCGAGGCCGGCGCCCACAACAACGACCGCCGGCGCCGCCACGATCGGCGGCATCCCGTAGTCGCGCATCAGTGCCACGGCGACGAACGAGGTCAGCCCCAGCACGGCGCCCACCGAGAGGTCGAAGTGCCCGCCGATCACCAACAGGGTCACGCCGATGCTGACGATCCCGAGCTCGGCGGCTACGCTCATCACGCTGATGCAGGTGAGCTTCGTGGGGAACAGATCGGGGCTCAGGATCGTGAACACGATGAACAGAACGAGGACGGCGGCGAGCGCGGTCGCTTCGGGGC
>JBKPDM010000268.1:0-2951 GCA_046727895.1 Pseudomonadota bacterium
GCCCAGCACTTCGAGCGCGCGGCCATGGAAGGCCGACAGACTAAGGAAACCAGGTATGCCGGTCGTGTCCAGCAGCCGCCTCGCCTTCAGCGGCCAGGGATCGCCGAGGGTGCCAGGTGGGGCATAACCGAATCTGAGATCGCCTGCCTCGAGCTCTGGTGGACCGACAGGGCCGCAACGGCGGAGATGGTGGCGCCTGCCATGATGTACATGGCCGGCACACTCGGATGGCCCGTCAGCTCGATCAACCAGGTGGCAACCGCCGGCGCCGTGCCGCCGGCGATGCCCAGCGTAATGTTGTAGGCTGCCGAAACGGCGGAGCAGCGGACATTGCGCGGGAAAATCTCGCAGATCGCGATGGGATTGACCGCGGTGAAGGCTCCGATCAGCAAGGCAAATCCAAATTGGCCAAAGAAGACGTAATAGATATCTCCGGTCTGCATGAGCGCCATCAGCGGCCAGGAGAGTAGCAACAGCCCGAGCGCCGCTCCAGCCAGGATCGGTTTGCGGCCGATGCGGTCGGAAAGCCTCGACATGCCCAAGATGACGCCGAGCAAGATCACCATGTTGAACGAGTTTATCTGCAGCGCAACGCTCGCCCCCACATCGGCGAAGAGCTTCAGCCAAGCGATGATGTAGACGAATATCAAGTAAAAGCCGACGGCGGTGACCAGGCTAATACCGACGACCTGCAGCATTTGCACCGGATGTTCGCGCAACGCCCGCAGCAGAGGGAAGCCTTCCGTTGCCGCCGGCTGGTCGAATGGCATGCGCCGGCGCAGGATAAAGCCGACCCCGCCCACCACCACGCCCAGCAGGAAGGGTATACGCCAACCCCAGGCGACGACCTGTTCCAGCGGCATTGCGTTCAGGATCGCGGCGCCCACGGCGGAGCCCAGCAGAATCCCGGCGACGGCGCCGAACGGCGCCCAGGCGGTGGCGGCGCCGCGCTTATGCGGATGTGCGGTCTCGGCGAGGAATACCGCCGAGCTGGTATATTCGCCGCCGACGGCGAGGCCCTGCATGATGCGGCAGAGCAGCATCAGCAGCGAGGCGGCAATGCCAATCTGGGCAAATGTGGGCAGCACGCCGATAACGAACGTGGGCACCGCCATCGCAACCACCGACCAAAGCAGGGCAGGGCCGCGACCGATGCGGTCGCCGATATGGCCGAAGAGAATGGCGCCGAGCGGACGCATGAGGAAGCCGACGGCGAAAACGGCAAAGGCGGCGAGCAGGGAGCTTCTAGGATCCTCAGTCGGAAAATAGAGATTGCCGATGGTCCGGGCGAAGAAGCCGTAGATCGAAAAATCGTACCACTCCATCACATTGCCAACGATGCCGGCCGCGACGACCCGCCTGCGCATACGGTGTCCTTCCACGTTTGACATTTATGACATTCTCCAGATCGACCCAGGTCCGAGGATCAGAGTGCACCAGCCGGCGCGCCGCGGAACCCCCTCCAGCGACGCGCCGCTTGAGGGCGGTACTGCCATTGTGAATGGCTGCGCCGACGGGCGAGATGTCGCACTTCCGTTCCTGAGCTGAAAGCCGACGTCGGCGAGCATCTCCGAAGCCCGCATGATTCAGGTACCTTCCGCTGGATCTACAAGGCCCGTCCTGGCCGCCCGGGAAAAAGAGTCCGGACCCCGTTCCCCCGGGAAAAAGAGCCCAGACCCCGTGCTTTCAACGGTCGTCGAGTGTTGGCGCCTGAGTGACAGCTACTGCTGCGCGGAGCAGCAACCAAAGAAAACAAAAAGGCGTCAATAGCCTCACGAAAGCCGAATGCCCTTGCGCGCGAGCTCGTCGAGCGCGGCCGGGGTCTTGTCGAGATGGCCGAGGCCCATGGCGTCGAGCACCTCGGGCGCCTTGGTGAACTGGATGTCAGGGTAATCGACGACCTGGATGCGGTTGCCCCAGGGGTCGAGGAAGTCGAGGCCGCGGCCGGGCAGGATCTCGACGCCCATCGCTTCGAGCGCGCGGCGAAGCGGCGCCCGGTCGTCGACCACGAGGCCGAAGTGCCGGTCCCGGTCCTGGATCTCGTTGCGGCCGGTCGAGAGCGCGATGAACTGATCGCCCATGTCGATGAACGCCATGGTCGCGCTCCGGCCGCGGAGCGTGACCTCGAACAGCCGGCCCCAGAAGGCGAGCGCCTCGTCGATGTCGCCCACCTCGAGCGCCACGTGATTGATGCCGACCAGCCGCGCCTTGCCGCTTTGCTGCTCACCCGCCATGGCTCTGCTCCTCTTTGTTCCCGGCCCCGGTCCGTCTCAGACAACCTGTGGCGGTTGCGAACGAGGTCCAGGGGGCCGCGATGCGCGCGGCGCTCGTGATCGAGATCCAACGGAAGATATCTCTGACGCGTGCCGGCTTCGGAGATGCTCGCCGGAGTTCGGATTTTAGCCAATTCCGGACTTCAGGGCGAAAGTATTACTGACTTACGACGCCGTAGAGATGCCATTCGTCGGGCAACCCCTTCAGGCGGTGCACGCCAGCGTCTTCGAAGCTGAGACCGGAACCTGCCACGAGATCTTTGACCGTCTGCGACACGAGGACTGCGCCGGGTGGTGCTGACTCTGCGACGCGCGCCGCGATGTGCAACGCAATTCCGAATAGGTCGCCATGCCTCACGCCGCATTCTCCAGGATGGAGCCCGATGCGGCAGGTGATCCCCGCCGCGCCGAGCGCCTCCCTGATTGCCACGGCGCACCTGATTGCGCGCGCCGGACCGTCAAATGCAGCCAAGAAACCATCTCCTGCTGTGTTCACTTCCTCACCACGATAGCGCCCAAGTTCGGCGCGCACCGCTGCATGATGCACTTCCAGGAAATCACCAAAGCGGAGATCACCCTTCGCGACTGCCGTCTCGGTCGATCCGACAATATCGGTGAACATCAACGTCGCGACTCGGCTTTCGGAAAGGTCAGGTGTGGTGCCACCCGTCAGAAAGG
>JBKPDM010000269.1:0-6148 GCA_046727895.1 Pseudomonadota bacterium
ACCTTGAAGCGCACGAGCGGGAAGATCAACAACAGGCCGAAGGCCATCTGAAACATGGTGGTGAGCAATGCCTGCCAGCCCTGATGGGCGGCTTCGGCCTTGAGCGGTGCAGTCGTCATCTCGACGCGCACCCTCCCGATCTGGCGGCCGTCGCGGACTACGTCCCGCTCGAGAGCGACCGTATCGTCGCCCTCGGCCTCGGGCTTGCTTGCTGTCAGAGGCTCCGGCAGAACCGGCGCGGTAACGCTGACCGCGGTCACCCGGCCGTCGCCCATGATCACATCGATCAGCGGCCGCGCGGTATCGGGGCGGACGTCCCAGATCGGCGTCTGCATGCCGTTGGCGAGGGTCTCGACGATGCGCAGATGGTCGCTCGCGAGGCTATCGAACAGGGTCTGCCGGCGATCGTTGACCTCATGCCAGGCAACCAGCGAGGCGGGCAGCGCCAGGCCCAGGATCACGGCCGCGGCGATGGTCGGCCGAAGCGGCAGATCGCCGAGAATCGCTCGCGTCCTCGTGGTGTTCACGCCCATGGCTTGTCATCTCGCTGACGTCCGCCGGCCGGCGAAGAAGCGGATTCGACGCAACCGGCCGGCCTACCTAGGGAACATACTGCCGCATGATTGCCGCTAACCGTCCATCCGTCCGCATCTGGGCAACGGCCGCATTTACGGCCGCGACGATGCTCGGATCAACGGTCCGTCGGCTGAACATGAAGCGCAGTTTTTCGCCCGTCATTCGCAAGGGATACCGTTCGACCTGATCCGCCGCGCCGAGGTGCGCCAGCTCGGCCGTCATGACCCCGACGTCCTCGACCAGATAACCGTCGATGCGACCGTTGATCAGCTTCCGAATATTGGTCGCGTAGTCGGTCGCACCGTCGACCCAGGGGACGAAATCGGGATCGCTCATGAGATTCGCGAACTCCTCGCCGTAGTAGTAGCCGGTGATCACGCCGAGGCGAAAGCGTTGATCGGGCACATCGGCGAGGCCCTTGAGCTCGAAGCGCTGCGCTTCGCCGTGGCGCACATAGATCGCCATCTCCGCCTCGCGGTAGGGCTCGGAGAACATGGCCCACTCGGTGCGCTCCGGGGTCCAGCTGGTGCTCGTCGAGACGTCGAGCGTGCCGTTTTGGATTTCACGCACGATGCGCGCCCAGGGCATCTCGGCGAAATCGAGCGTGCACCCGATCTCGGCCGCGACCGCCCGGATGAGATCGATGTCGGCGCCGCTGACCTTGTCGTCCTGATCGGCGAACGTGTAGGGCGCGTAAGGTTCCCAGCCGACCAGGAGCGCACACGGCTTGGCCACATCCGCCCTGGCCGGCGACGCCGCCAGCAACGCCAGGGCAAAGACCGCCAGGGTCATCGCTCTCATCGGGCAAGCCAATCAATAGCGTTCATGGCCCGTTCAGGATCGCCGCACCCTGCGCGCGGAAAGCCATTCGGTCCGATTCAAACATGGTGCCGCGTAGTTCGCAAAGGCTCAAGAGCGCCGTTCGCTATTCGGCCGATGAGCATACCGTCGGTCGAACGCGTCGCCTTGAGGCGACCCATCAGGGCGGACTGGATTGCTGCGCGGCGCGCGTGCTAAGTGGATGCAGGTAAGCATCCGCGCGAGGGGTGGCGAGGTGCGACAGGAGGGTGGCTGTCATTCGAGCGCCGATGGCCGGCGGCGGAATAGTTGATCCATGCTCCGCTTCGTCATCGCCCGGCTCGGCGTCCTGATCCCGACTTTCATCGGGGTGACCATCGTCGCCTTCTCGCTGATCCGCCTGATCCCGGGCGATCCGATCGAGCTGCTGGTCGGCGAGCGCAGTCTCTCGCCCGAGCGGCACGCCCAGCTTCTGGCGCAGCTCGGCTTCGACAAGCCGCTCTGGCAGCAGTACCTCATCTATCTCGGTGACCTCGCTCATGGCGATCTCGGCAAGTCGATCGTCACCCGCCAGCCGGTGCTGTCGGAGTTCCTGACTCTGTTCCCGGCGACGGTGGAGCTGTCGCTCTGCGCCTTGCTGATCGCGCTCGCGATCGGGCTGCCGGCCGGGATCGTCGCGGGCGTCCGGCGGGGCTCGGTCTTTGACCACGTCTTGATGGGCGCCTCGCTCACCGGCTTCTCGATGCCGATCTTCTGGTGGGCGCTGCTGCTGATCATCTACTTCTCCGGCACTCTGCGCTGGACGCCGGTGTCCGGACGGATCGAGGTGATCTACTTCTTCCCGCCGGTGACCGGCTTCATGCTGATCGACAGCCTGCTCTCGGGCCAGGAGGGAGCGTTCGGCTCGGCGGCGCGCCACCTGATCCTGCCGGCGATCGTGCTCGGCACGGTCCCGATGGCGGTGATCGCGCGCCAGACCCGCTCGGCCATGCTCGAAGTGCTGAACGAGGATTACGTGCGCACGGCGCGCGCCAAGGGCCTGCCGCCCTGGCGGATCATCGGCCTGCACGCGCTCCGCAACGCCCTGATCCCGGTTGTGACCGTGATCGGCCTGCAGGTCGGGCTGCTGTTCTCGGGGGCGATCCTGACCGAGACCATCTTCGCCTGGCCCGGGGTGGGCAAGTGGCTGGTCGATTCGATCGCCCGGCGCGACTACCCCTCGGTCCAGGGCGGCGTGCTGCTGATCGCGACCATGGTGATGGTCGTCAACCTGATCGTCGATCTGCTCTACGGTCTGATCAATCCCCGCATCCGCTACGCCAGGTGAGCCCGGGAACCGGACCATGGCAACCCGCTTCGACCTCCTCGCCGAGCCTGCCGCCGCCGAAGCGCCGCCCGGGCCGCTGCGCGAATTCTGGCACTACTTCAGCGAGAACAAGGGTGCGGTCGGCGGGCTGGTCGTCATCATCGCTGTGGTCCTCGGGGCGGTGTTCGCCAATTGGATCGCGCCGCATCTGCCGGCCGAGCAGTTCCGCGATCACTTCCTCACGCCGCCGTTCTGGATGACCGGCGGCTCCACCGAGTTTCTGCTCGGCACCGACGCAGTCGGGCGCGACATCCTCTCGCGGATCATCTATGGCTCGCGCTTCTCCCTGATCATCGGCCTGATCGTGGTCACGCTCTCGCTCTCGGCCGGGATCTGCCTCGGCCTGGTCGCGGGGTTCTTCCGCGGCGTCGTCGAGACGTTGATCATGCGCCTGATGGACATCCTGCTGGCGCTGCCGAGCCTGCTGCTGGCGATCGTGATCGTGGCCATCCTCGGGCCCGGCCTGATCAATGCCATGATCGCGGTCGCGATCGTCTACCTGCCGCACTACACGCGCCTGACCCGCGCCTCGGTGATCAGCGAGCAGTCCAAGGACTACGTCACAGCCAGCCGGGTGAGCGGCGCCCGCCTGCCGCGGTTGATGTTCGCAACCGTGCTGCCGAACTGCATGGCGCCCCTGATCGTGCAGGCAACGCTCGGCTTCTCGAATGCGATCCTGGACGCCTCAGCGCTTGGTTTCCTCGGGCTCGGTGCGCAGCCGCCGACGCCGGAATGGGGCACCATGCTGGCCGATGCCCGGGAGTTCGTGCTGCGCGCCTGGTGGGTCGTGACGTTCCCCGGCCTCGCGATCCTGATCACGGTGCTCGCCTTCAATCTCATGGGCGATGGCCTGCGCGACGCCCTCGACCCCAAGCTCAAGCGGAGCTGAGGTCGATGGCGCTGCTCGAGATCAAGAACCTCACGGTCGAGTTCCCGACCCTCTCGGGGCCGTTCAAGGCGGTCGACGGGGTCGATCTCGAGGTCGACCCGGGCGAGGTGGTGGCGATCGTCGGCGAGTCCGGCTCGGGCAAGAGCGTGCTCATGCTCGCGGTCATGGGGCTGCTGCCCTGGACCGCCCGGGTCACGGCCGATCGTCTGAGCTTCGCCGGGCAAAACCTGCTGGGGCTGTCGCCCGGCGACCGGCGCCGGATCATCGGCAAGGACATGGCGATGATCTTCCAGGAGCCGATGACCTCGCTCAATCCCTGCTTCACGGTCGGCTTTCAGCTGACCGAGGGCATCCGGGTGCACGAGGGCGGCAGCCGGGCCGAGCGGCGCCGGCGCGCGCTCGAGCTGCTCGACCTGGTCGGCATCCCCTCGCCCGAGCAGCGGCTGCGCGCCTTTCCGCATCAGCTCTCGGGCGGCATGAGCCAGCGGGTCATGATCGCCATGGCGATCGCCTGCAATCCGCGCCTCCTGATCGCCGACGAGCCGACCACCGCGCTCGACGTCACGATTCAGGCGCAGATTCTGGATCTCCTGCTCGACCTGCAGGGCAAGCGGCAAATGGCGCTGATCCTGATCACCCACGACATGGGTGTGGTCGCCGAGACGGCGCAGCGCGTGGTCGTGCAGTACGCTGGCCAGCAGGCCGAAGCGCAGGGCGTGCTCGGCCTGTTCGCCGATCCGCAGCACCCCTACACGGCGGCGCTGCTCCACGCCCTGCCCGAGCGCTGTCAGGAGCGCATCCTGCCGACCATCCCCGGCATCGTGCCGGGGGCGGGCGATCGACCCTCCGGCTGCCTGTTCCACCCGCGCTGCGGGTTCGCGACCGAGCGCTGCACCGACGAAGCGCCTCGGTTCGTCCAGGGCCCGCGTGGCCTGGTCCGCTGCCACTATCCGCTGACCCGCGAGCACCCCGCCGGCCATCCCCGGTACGCGGACGCCAAGGCATGACCGACCCGCGGACCGTCAACGGCGCTCTGGTCCTCGAGGCCAAAGATCTCGAGCGTCACTATGCCGTGCGCCGCGGCATGTTCCGGGGCACGGCCACGCTCCAGGCGCTGCGCGGCGCGAGCTTCGAGCTGGTTGAAGGCCGGACCTTGGCCGTGGTCGGCGAATCCGGCTGCGGTAAGAGCACGCTTGCCCGCCTGGTCACGCTGATCGAACCGCCGACCGCCGGTCAGCTGATGATCGACGGCGTCGACATCGCCCGCGCTTCGGCCGAGCAGCGCCGCCAGCTGCGCCACACCGTGCAGATCGTGTTCCAGGACCCCTACGGCTCGCTCAACCCGAGGAAGAAGGTCGGCACCATCGTCGAGGAGCCGATCAAGGTCAACACCGCCATGAGTGCCGCCGAACGGCGCAGCGCGGTCCAGGACATGCTGGCCCGCGTCGGCCTGCGGCCCGAGCACTATGGCCGCTATCCGCACATGTTTTCAGGCGGCCAGCGCCAGCGCATCGCGGTCGCGCGCGCGCTGATGCTGAGACCCAAGATCGTCGTGCTCGACGAGCCGGTCTCGGCGCTCGACGTCTCGATCCAGGCGCAGGTCCTGAACCTCCTTCTCCAGCTGCAGGAGCAGTTCAGGCTCGCCTATCTCTTCATCTCGCATGATCTCTCGGTGGTCCGGCACGTCGCCGACGAGGTGATCGTGATGTATCTCGGCCGGCCGATCGAGCACGGGCCGCGCGATGCGGTATTCGGCCAGCCGCTGCATCCCTACACCCGGGCGCTGCAGGCGAGCAGCCCGTCGACCGATCCGAAGCATCGCTCGAAGCGCCTCGCGATCCGCGGCGAGCTGCCATCCCCGCTCGACCCGCCAGCGGGCTGCGCCTTTCACCCGCGCTGCCCGTTCGCCGATCAGCGCTGCCGGGCCGAGGTGCCGAGACTCCAGCCCTATCCCGGCACGGCGCACCTGCACGCCTGCCACGCGGTCGAGGAGCGTCGACTGCCGGACCTGCCGTCCAGGCCGCGGGCCGTCGCCGGCTGAGCTCAGGCCTTGAACTGGCCGGTATCGATCCACTCGCCCTTGACCAGGCACCACCAGTCGGTCGCCAGTCCCCGCAGCACGTACTCGTACGGCAGCCAGCCGTAGCCGGCATCGCCCCATCCGGTGCCCCAGGAGTTGCGAATCAGGAGAGCGCCGGTGGTCTGGGTCGCGCCCGGTCCGGTATTCTTGATCTTGATGGCGTCGTCATAACCTACGGCATCGATCGCATGGCCGCCGGCAACCCGGTCGGTCTTCAAGGGGAAGGGTATCTTGCCGGTCGATCCGGCCTGCTCGATCGAATTGAAGACCGTGAAGCCGAACATCGCGGGCAGGCCGGCCGCCAGATGGGTTTGATCTGTCCGAGCAGATGGTCCGCGGCGGTGCCGGGCGGATCGAGACGGTAGTACGAGATTGCCTGGTAGCTCTGGGCGAAGGCGTAACAGAAGGCGGGCGGCTCCTTGTCGAAATCGGCGATCAC
>JBKPDM010000270.1:0-3186 GCA_046727895.1 Pseudomonadota bacterium
GCATACAGATCCACGCCCTTCATCCCTCCGCCTTCCGCCCTGATACGGGCCGAAAGGCTTAGCCTGGTGACGCATTTTTGCGCCGCCGCAGCCGGACTATCCGACCGCTACACCTGAGGGATTTTTGCGCCGCCGCTTACATGCAGATGAGCCTGGTCATCGCCATGGCCGTGATCGGCGGCATGGAGAGCATCGTCAGCGCGGCGATCGGCGCCATCCTGATCCAATTCGCGCTCGAGTTCCTGCGCACGGACTTCTGGGTGGCGGGCGTACGGATCGACATGTCGACCTGGCGCCTCGTCTTCTTCGGCCTGCTGTTGATGCTGACGCTTCGCTTCTGGCGCAATGGCCTGCTCCAGACCTTTCTGCTGCGCTTCGAGCGGGCGGCGATCGGGCGCGAGACGGTGGCGCGGCGCGTGGCGGCGGACTATCGCCCGGCCGAGGGCGACCCGGAAAGCGCGCCATGATCCGGCTCGAAGTCAACGCCATCCACAAGCGCTTCGGCGGCCTGCACGTGCTGAAGGGCGTCTCCTTCCGCATCGAGGGCCCGGAGCTCGTCGGCCTCATCGGCCCCAACGGCGCCGGCAAGACGACGCTCACCAACATCCTGGATGGCGCGATCAAGCCGTCCACCGGCACGGTCTACCTCAACGGCGCCCGCACCGATCACCTGCCGCCCTATCGGGTGGCGCAGGCCGGGCTGGGGCGCACCTTCCAGGTGACCCGTGGCTTCCGCCGGATGACCGTGCTCGAGAACCTTTTGGTGCCGGCGCTCGCCATGCACCTCGGCGCGCACCGCCGCGCCTTCGACGAGAAGGCGATGGAGGTGCTGTCCTTCCTCACCATCGACCACCTGCGCAACGAGTACGCGCGCGCGCTCTCGGGCGGCCAGCAGAAGCTCCTCGAGCTCGGCCGGCTGATGATGCTCGACCCCGCGATCGTCATCCTCGACGAGCCGTTCGCCGGCGTCCACCCGCGCCTCATGGAGGTCATCCACCGCTACATCGAGCGGGTGAACCGCGAGGGCAAGGCGATCATTCTGATCAGTCACCAGATGGAATCGATCTTCACGCTGAGCCGGCGCCTGCTGGTTCTCGACTATGGCGATCTGATCGCCGACGGCCCGCCGGAGGAGGTGAAGCGCGATGCGGCAGTGATCGAGGCCTATCTCGGGCAGACCGAGGACAGGACGGCGGCGGCCGCGCCGGGCGCCGGCGCCGGGGAGTAGGGGGCGATGGCCGGGACGCTGGAAGCGCGGCACCTCGACGTCGGCTACTACCGCGACCTCAACATCCTGCTGGACCTCAGCCTCGTCGCGCGCGCGCGGCGCATCACCACGGTCCTTGGCGCCAACGGGGTCGGCAAATCGACGGCGCTGAAGGCGATCTTCGGCTTCCTGAAGCCGTTCTCGGGTGACGTGCTGCTCGATGGCGAAAGCATGATCGAGGTGCCCACCTATGGGCGGATCGACAAGGGCCTCGCCTACATCCCGCAGCAGCCCGGCATCTTTCATTACATGTCGGTCGAGGAGAACCTGGAGATCGGCGCATGGACCTTCCGCCGGGATCGCAAGCGCATCAAAGAAGGCATCGAGCGGAACTACACGCGCTTTCCGATTCTCAAGGAGAAGCGCCGGCAGATGACGGGTGAGCTGTCCGGCGGCCAGCAGCGCATGGTCGAGATCGGACGCACGCTCATGGCCGACCCCAAGGTGCTGCTGGTGGATGAGCCGACCGCCGGCCTCTCCAAGCGGCTGGCGGAGGAGGTCTACCAGATGCTCATCGAGCTGCGCGATCGGGACGGCCTCACGATCCTCTTGGTCGACCAGGAGATCCGTCAGGCGCTCGCGATTGCCGACTACGTCTATGTCCTGGAGCTCGGGCGCAACAAGTTCGAGGGGCCGCCGAGCGACTTCACCGACCTCGAGAAAGCCTTTTGGGTCGCCGGGTGAGCCAAGCCCGCCGCTGACCCGCCAGCTGTCGGCCTTCGAGGTCAAACTACACGCCGAGCGGCAACCTGACCGTGGACGTGCGCGCTCGCGACCACCACGGTGACCTCGTGATCGCGACGGCATTGGCGCTGTGGTCGGCGGTTGGCCGGCCATCCGGGAGGATCGAGGTCGGCAAGCTCGAAAATTACTGGTGACGCTCACCGCTGCATGTCAGGAAAACCCTGGCAGTCGTTGTTCGCCCACGAATATCCTCTGATGCCGCCTTAAGGCACTACTCCCATCCCGCAACCCCAAGGCACCCGTCCCGGCCACGGCAGCCACCTTCAATTGACATAGGAAATCGCGAGCGCTATGCCCTTATTTGCTCTTTACGCGTTTCGGGTCGGACTAGGCTTGCCAGTCGGGCTCGTGTCGGGCGCTCCGCCAGACGGAACGTTATTGGGGGCGTTTATCGGTATGAAGGAGCACGCAGAGCTTATCTCTCGTCGCCTTCGCTCCTCGCCCTTCGGGCCGATAAGCTCCACGCACTCCTTCATACCTTGCTAGGGTAAAGAGTCGTTTGGCTGCCGAGCTCGTTGAACTCTACAATGACCTATTAGCGATCACATGGCATCTGTATCAAATTCAATGTCCGCCAGTAAACTCGATAGAACAACGATTTTATTTTACGTTATTTATTGGATTACATTTCTTTGCCTGGCAGCCAGACCAACAAACTTGCATAAGTACGTAACTAGCTTATTTCCCGATGCCACTGATGCTGAAATTAGAAACAAGATATACTGTATGGAATTAGCCGGTTGGATAAAACGCCTCTCGTATTCAGGGCATGATTATTTTTACACGCTTTACGGCACGGACCCTTTCGATTACCGTTTTAAGCCTGAAGTCGGCAATAGAGATACAATTCGGCGCAGAATGACAGTTACGCTTGCTTTGCAAAAAGAACAGAGTATTCCAAAATATATCAAGAAAGTAGCGACCGACGTCAGAGGAGCGGCGGCGCCATGAGTCTGATACGAGAACTTGTAGAACGCTTCGGACTGAGCGCGCGAGATGTCACGCGATTGATTGAATCCGCTCCGGCGCGGTACAAAGTCTATGACATACCGAAACGGAGAGGTGGGAGGAGAACAATAGCGCATCCTTCAAAGGAACTCAAGCTGATACAAAGATTCATCGTGGATCAGAAGTTGAAAGCTTTTCCGGTTCACGGGACCGCGATGGGTTACGTG
>JBKPDM010000271.1:0-27887 GCA_046727895.1 Pseudomonadota bacterium
ACGCGGGCGGCCGAGATCGCGGAAAAGGTGGGGGCCATGACCCCGTCTGACACATGGATCCGGCGCCTTGCGACCCTCATGCTGGCGCCTCGAGCCCGAAAAGAACCATGACCCCGGCAGCCACAAAAGAGCAACCACCCCTTGCCCGATTAAACAACCTTTTCCTCGGAACGCTCTTCCCTGTCGCCCCCGACAACCGGCGACGAGGACTGGGCTCAACGCACCCGATTGACGAGTGTACACACTCTGTGCACATGATATGTCATGGCGTTCTTATGGGACGAACGCAAGCGGCTGCGCAATATCGCGAAGCATGGCTTCGACTTCGTGCAGGCCGATGAGTTGTTCGAGGGGCCGCATGTGATCGTCCCATCGAAAGGCCGCCAGCCGGAGGAGCGCTTTCTGGCGACCGGCAAGGTGGCCGGCAGGTGGGCGACCATCGTCTACACGCTGCGCGCCGGCGACCGCCGGATCATCTCGATGAGGAGCGCACGCGATGCGGAAAGGCGAGTCCATGAAACGCTACACGGCTGAAGAGCTCAAGGCGATGCGGCGCCGCGGCGAGGACCGCACCGACTGGGCCAAGGTCGACGCGATGACCGAGGCCGACCTCGAGCGGGCGATCGCCGAGGACGAGGACGAGCGCGACCTCGAGCCCGACTGGACGCGCGCCGAACTGGTCATGCCGCGCCCCAGGCGCTCGGTCCACCTCCGGCTCGACCCCGAGGTGGTCGATTTCTTCAAGGCCGGCGGCAAGGGCCACATCACCCGCATGCAAGCCGTCCTGCGCGCCTATGTCGACGCCCAGAAACGCCGCCGCGGAGTTTCGCGCGACTGATCTCATCCTCGAGAACATCGACACACGCGCCCTTGTCATCGAGGCGCCGCCGGACGTGGACCTGTCCTCCGATCCCAAGGACAACCCGATTCTGGCCGCGGCCATCGCCGGGAAGGCTGACCTCATCGTCTCCGGCGACAAGAGACATATGCTCGCGCTCGGCCGGGTCGAGGGCATCCCTATCGTCACGGCCCGTGCCGCCCTGGAGCGACTGAGCGACGCATTGAGCAAGCAAAGCTGAAGCGGAGAAACGGGGGAGAAACGGGGGCTGGACTCTTTTCGGTCGGAGGCGCACAAGCGCAAGGTCCCGTAGCCGGCGCTCTGCCCGCGGACGCTCGCGATGGAAAGGTTGGCACCTTTTTCTCCCCTCAACCGTCGCGTGGAGGCTGGCGAACAGCGCAAATCGCCGGCGGCATAATGCGCTGGCCCGAACAGATGAACTACAAGGAGAGGAGCCGTGGGAAGCCACGACATTCGATCAGCTTTGGATCGGCACTGGACCGCCTCCAACGCCAACGATTTCGAGGCTGAGCATGATATCTATCATGATGATGCCGTCCTGGAGTATCCGCAATCAGGCGAACGTTTTCGAGGTCGTCGTAACATTCAGACCAACCGAACCTTACGGCATAGCAAAAAGCGCTTTGAGATTCGAAGGATCATGGGTGTCGGCGATCTCTGGATCACTGAATACATCATCTTCTATGATGACAAGCCGTCCTACACCGTCAGCATCATGGAGTTCAAAGACGACAAGGTGGTCCGCGAGACGCAGTACTTCGGCGATCCATTCGAGCCGGGCGAATGGCCCGCTGGCGTGGCGGAGCGCATTGATTCCCAATCGAGAGAACGCGGCGCGTAATGCTGGCGAACCGAGTTCCGATGGCCCTTGACGCGATCGTGATACGTCGACTTCGGCGCACGGAGCTGCCAATCGATACCGTCGAGCTGGCGCGCGAACTCGTTGGCAGGGCGCTGGCACACGATCTCCCGGAAGGCAGGATCAGCGGCCGCATCGTTGAAACCGAGGCCTACGTCGTCGGCGATGCGAGCGGCCACGCGTTCCATGGGCCGACGCCGCGCAATCGATCGCTGTTTCTCGAGCGCGGCCACGCTTATGTCTACCGCGCCTACGGCATCTCGTATCTGCTCAACGTCAGCAGCGAGCTGCCCGGGGTCGGTGCCGGTGTGCTGCTCCGCGCCCTCGAGCCGCTGGAGGGGATCGCGGCGATGATGCGTCACCGCGGCACGTCGCGAATTCTCGATCTCGCTCGTGGTCCCGGCCGGCTTGCCGCAGCGATGCGGATCGATCGACGATGCGACGGCGCCGACTTGTGCGCAGACGGGCCGCTCTGGCTCGGTGCGGTGGTGCAGCCCGCCGGGCCCATCGATCGAAGCGTTCGGATCGGTCTGACCCTGGAGGCCGACCGGTTGCTTCGCTTCTACGAGCACGGCAATCGGTTCGTGAGCGGTCCGAGGCGGCTCCGCTCGTAGCGCGTGATGAACGCTTGACCGAGCGGCTTTGCGCACGGCATGGATTTCGACTCTAGCCAACCTGGAGTCAATCGCCCATCTGAGCCGAGGCCTGGCTCGGGGGCTGGACGGGACCATAGACCAGACTAGCCGAGGCGTACGCTGCGCTGCGGCAGCCGGAGGTGAGGTCGAAGTGCCTCGCCGACGCCCTCGCCATGATCGAGGAAACCGGCGAGCGCTACCACGAAGCGGAGGCTCATCGTCTGAGCGGCGCGCTGCTGCTGTCCCTTCCCACCACTGAGACGGGCGCCGCCGAATCAGCCTTCCGGAAGGCCATCGAGGTAGCTCGGAGCCAGCAGGCCAAGTGGACGAACCATGTTGAGTCCGCTCATGGCTGCACCCTGCCGTCTCACGGTGCCCGCCACCATCGCTGCTTTGGTGCATAAACCGGACATGCAGGGTTCCTAGAGATCGCACATCGCAGGTTAGAGCCCGTAATGGCTGACGGGCGGTGGACGCCGCGCCGGCGAAGGAGGCGTCGGCGCGTGTCCCGCGGGGCAGAGCCGAGGGCGGTGCGCTACATGGCCGATCATCCCGGATGAGAGCGTTGAGGTCCGGCCTTGACCGGGGACGGTCGCGCGGCCCAGGTTCCTCGTATCTCTCGACATGTGTGGTTGAGGCGGGCGACGGTCGGGACGAGATGGCCTGGTCCCGGCCGCGGCCGGGACCAGGCCGGCGAGCGGGACGCCGGAGGTTCCCAGGTCCCGACAGACCGTGTGTCAGCTCGGCGCCCGCTCGTTCCGCCATTCAAGCCGAACAGTCGAAAGGGCTGTAAGCCCGCATACGAGGACGGTTATGACCAACAGCCTCGGACAGATCAAAGAGTTTGTGGGTGTCGATGTCAGTCAGGACCGGCTCGAAGGCTGTCGATTCACGACGGCTTGCCGTAGGTTGGGAGTGGGACCAGGATCGAGTCGTCCTTGAGGCCCTCCAACAGGAAGGCTTCCACAGGTTGCGCAATTCCCTTGAGGGAAACTGAGCCTGCGGTGTGCACCGCGACCAACTGCTCAACCTCCACGTAAGTCCGCCGGCTGATCAGGATCTCGCCATCTTGCGCGTGGTCACTCAGCCGGGCTGCAAGATTCACGGCGCTTCCGATGGGCGTGTAATCGAACCGGCCCTCGACGCCAATCACTCCCATGGTCGCGTAACCACTGGCAATCCCGATCCCAAGACCGACGTCGACGCCCAGCTTAGCCCAACGCGCCTGGAGTTCGGCAAACGCTTGCTGCAAGTCCAACGCCAACCTGACCGCACGCAGGTCGGGATCGTCACACGGGATCGGATCGTTGAAGAACACCATGACTCCGTCGCCCGCGCGATAGCCGATAGTACCGCGATACTGGACGACGAGCTGTCCAGCTCGTTCGTGGAAACCGCGCAGCACGTCCATCACGTCCTCGGGTTCCATAGCCTCAGTCATCGAGGTAAACCGCCGAATATCGCAAAACAGACACGCGACGTAGCGCCGGTGGCCCTCCAGCAGTGACTCTTTCCCCTCGGTCATTATGAGATCGGCGACCTCGCCCGGCAGGAACCGCTTGAGCCGCGCCAGACGCTCGATCTCAGCTACCTGGTGACTGACCCGGCTTTCGAGCGTGGTGTTCATCTCGGCGAGCTCGGCTGCCTGCGCATGCACCCTCCGATTCAGGAAGGCCAGCATCCGGTTCTGGTTGAGAAACGCCGCGATCAGCAAAAGCACGTATCCGGATGCGAGAATGGCGCCGTGCCAGACAGTATAGAGTGTGCCGACGATGACGATCAGTGCCGCTGTACCGATCAGAAACGGGGCATTCTCACCGTGCTGCTTTTTATCGAAGAGCAGCGCGACGACCGCCACCGCCGCAAACAGCCACATGATGACCGCCTGCACATGCGGATTGATCTGAAAGAACGTCAAACCGACGATCGGGGCGACCAGACCGAAAACGGACTTCCAGAAACAGACGCCAAGCGAAACGGCGGCCCCAAGATACGCGAGAAGTCCAAAGCGAAAGATACCACGCCGCGATTCGACCAGGTCCGCCATCGTATTTTCCTCAGAGTTTACTGAGAGTCAGGATCGCGCAAAGCCGTGCGTCGCGCAACCTACAACCAGCCCTCCACAGGGTTTCCTGCTGTCCGCCGTGTCCGGTCATGGCTATACCCTGCCGTCCCACGGCACCCGCCACTATGGCTGCTTCCGTGCACAAACTGGACAGGCAAGTCCCCAACCCGTTGATGCTGCGCCGGCAAAGGGAGGCGTCGGCGCGTGTCCTGCGGGGCAGCGCAGATGGTAGCGCGCGGCCGGTCGTCCAGGACGCTGAGTTTCGACCTTGACCGTGGAGGGTCGCGCGGCCCAGGTTCCTCACAGTAGGGAATCCGTCGAGGCAAAGCTTAGGATCGGCATGGAGCTTTCGCGCGACGAGGTGATGAAGGGGCTGGCGGAGGTCGGCTCCCCCTGGACACTCGCCAGACGAAGTTACGATCCGAAAGGTATTCGCAATGAGTTCTGGTAGCTTGTTTGGCCGATGCTAAGAGTCTGGGAGTTTCGAGATGACGCGGGTGATACGGCACGTTGCTGAAACTATTGCCTACGGCTTAGCGCCGCGTCTTACAACTGCGTTCAAGTACGAGCGCTACCTTCGACGGAGCGAGGCGGAACCTGAATTGCGGCTCCTCTCGTCCCTTTGCGACGCGTCGGAGGTTTCATTGGACATCGGCGCCAATCGTGGCATCTATTGCTTCCACATGGCGAAGTTCTCGAGCAAGGTCGTGGCCTTCGAACCCAACCCGGTGATCTTCAAGCTTCTCGCGCGACGAATGCCTCGGAGCGTTGAAGTCCGTAACCATGCCCTGTCCGACGTGAGCGGGACGGCCATCCTACGCGTGCCAACCTACCGCGGGTGCGCCACGATCGAACCAGCGAACGAACTCTATGGTCTCGGCCCCGTAAGCACACAGCAAGTGGACGCTCGACGGCTGGACGATCTGTCACTCCCAGGGCCCATAGGTTTCATCAAAATCGATGTCGAGGGACACGAGCTCGCCGTCCTTCGTGGCGGGCAAAGCTCCCTCCAGCGCTATCGCCCGCGCCTTCTCATTGAGATCGAGGAGCGCCACAGACCAGGCTCCCTCGAAGAGGTCAGGCGGCTCTTGAACTCTCTAGGTTACAAAGGATATTTCCTGTATCGTAATGATATGTACACTGTCAATGAGTTTGACGTCGGCGCTCATCAATCAATAACTTCGGCATCTCACCCGATTCCTTCAAGATGGAATTACGTCAACAACTTCATATTCACCGCTGGAGACAACGGAGAGAATCGCATGCGCCGGATAAGATCACGTTTTGTTTAGATGAGTGTGCGCCCATGTTTACTCGACACATTGACGCGGTGAAAAGATGTCTGGAACTGTCAGCGACTGTCTTGGAGGTCAAGCTGATAGTGGTGCGCGCAATGGCTGGCCGTCTTGGGCGCGGGCGCCGAGGTTCGGCCTTGACCGGGCGTGGCGGGCCGGCCCACTTTCCTCGCAGCGAGGAGAGGGCGTCGAGGCGACGTTCGGAGCGATCGGGACCGGCATGGAGCTTTCGCGGGATGGGGTGATGAAGGGGCTCGCGGAGGTCGGCTATGTGGCCGATCCCCAGCTCGCTACGGCCATCGTCCTGATGCGCCGGCTCGGGCGGCCGCTCCTGCTCGAGGGCGAGGCGGGCGTCGGCAAGACCGAGGTCGGCAAGGCGCTGGCAGCCATGCTCCACCGGCCGCTGATCCGGTTGCAGTGCTACGAGGGGCTGGACGCCAACTCGGCGGTCTACGAGTGGAACTACCAGCGCCAGCTGCTGGCGATCAAGATCCGGGAAAGCGAGAACCTCTCGGCCGAGGCCAAGGAGGCGCACATCTTCCAGCGCGATTTCCTGCTCGAGCGACCGCTGCTCAAGGCGATTCAGGCGCAGGAGCCGGCGGTCCTCCTGATCGACGAGATCGACCGCGCGGACGAGGAGTTCGAGGCCTATCTCCTGGAAGTGCTGTCCGATTTCCAGATCAGCATTCCGGAGCTCGGCACGATCGCCGCGACCTCGATCCCCTGGGTGGTGCTGACCTCGAACCGCACGCGCGAGCTCTCCGACGCGCTCCGGCGCCGCTGCCTCTACCACTACGTCGACTACCCGAGCGAGGACAAGGAGATCCGGATCGTTCTCGCCCGCGTGCCGGGCGTGGAGGCGCGCCTCGCGGGCCAGGTCGTCCGCTTCGTGCAGGCGGTGCGCAAGGAGGATCTGCGCAAGACGCCGGGGGTTGCGGAGACGCTGGATTTTGCGGCCGCGCTGCTTGGCCTCGGCGTGCGCGATCTCAGCGCGAGCCCCGAGGCGGTCCTCGACAGCCTGCTCTGCCTGCTCAAGACCCATGAGGACCAGGCCGCCCTGTCGCGCGAAGTGGTCGAGCGCGTCCTCGGCAAGGTGGCGTAGGTGAGCCGCGCGCCGATCGTCGGGGCGCCTGAAGCACCGCTGACGCGGTTGCTCGTGGGCTTCGTCCGCCTGCTGCGCGCCAACGGCTTCGCGCTCGGCCTGAGTGAGGCGAAGGATGCGGCGCTTGTCGCCGAGGCGCTCGGCCTCACGCGTCCGCGCTCGCTCCGCTTTGGCCTGCGCGCGCTGCTTTGCTCCTGCGAGCGCGACTGGCGGCGCTTCGACGAGCTCTACGATCTTTACTGGCTCGGGCGCGGGCACCGGCAGGCCAAGGTGAGCGCCGGCCGGGGCAACGGGCGCCCGTCGCTTCGGTCCGGCCCGCTGATCGATGCGCGCTTCGGACCGCCCGAGCGGGCCGAGCGCGACGGTGATCCCGCGGGTGCCGTGCCCGAGGGCCGCGTCGGTGGTGCCAGCGCTGCCGCCTCACTCGCCGAGGCCGACCTCCGGCACATCCATGATCCCGATGAGCTGGCCCGCCTGCAGGATCTGACCGAGCGCCTCGCCCTGCGCATGCGCCATCGCCTGGCGCGGCGCGAGCGGGCGCACCGCCGCGGCCGCAGGCTCGACTTCCGGCGGGTGATCCACAAGAGCGTGCAGAGCGGTGGCATGCCGCTCCGGCTCGCCTTCCGCCGCCGGCGCGAGAAGCCGCTCAGGCTGGCCGCGATCCTCGACGTCAGCGGCTCGATGAGCCCGTACTCGGCCTTCTTCGTGCGCTTTCTGCGCGCCGTTCTCGCCAGTTTTCGCGAGGCCGACGCCTTCGTCTTCCACACCCGGCTGGTTCATATCGGGGCCGCGCTCAGGGAGCGCACGACCGAGCGCGCGATCGAGCGCCTCGCGCTGATGGCCGAGGGCTGGTGCGGCGGCACGCGGATCGGCGAGAGCCTCGCAACCTTCAACCGGAGCTATGCGGCCAGCGTGCTGAACCGCCGCTCGGTCGTCGTCATCGTCAGCGATGGGTATGACACCGGCCCGCCCGAGCGGCTTGCCGAGGAGATGGCGACGCTCAGGCGGCGCGCGCGCCGGATCGTCTGGCTCAACCCCATGCTCGGCTGGCAGGGCTACGAGCCGGTGACGCGCGGCATGGTCGCGGCCCTGCCGCATGTCGATCTGTTCGCGCCCGCGCACAACCTCGAGAGCCTCGCGGCGCTCGAGCCCTATCTGGTCGGCCTATGAGCGATCCGCGCGAAGAGATCCTCGCAACCATGGCGGAGCTGATTCGCGCCGAGGAGCCGTTTGCGCTCGCGACCGTGGTCCGCACCGTCGCCGCCTCGGCGGCCAAGCCCGGTGCCAAGGCGCTGATCCGAAGCGACGGCTCCATGATCGGCTGGGTCGGCGGCGGCTGCACCCGGGCCGCGGTCGAGCAGGCGGCGCGCCGGACGTTGAGCGATGGCAAGGCGCGCCTGATCCGCATCCAGCCGCAAGCCGACAGCGACCGGCCGGCCCAGGACCTGGAAGTGCATCTGAGCAGCTGCCCGAGCGGCGGCACGGTCGACGTGTTCGTCGAGCCGATGCTGCCGGCGCCTCGACTGATCGTCATGGGCGGCTCGCCGGCGGGACGCGCCCTGTCGGATCTGGCCCGCCGCGTCGGCTTTGCCGTCACGGTGGCGGCGCCGGCCGCGGAGCAGCCCGGTTTTGTCGACGTGGAGCGGCGGATCGAGGGCTTCGATCTCGGCGCGGAGCCGGCCGCGGCGACGAGCTTCATCATCGTCGCCACCCAGGGCCGGGGCGATCGGGCAGCGCTGCGCGAGGCGCTCCTTTCCGGTGCGCCCTACGTCGCGCTGATCGCGAGCCGCCGCAAGGCCACGGCGCTCAAAGGCCGGCTGGTCGAGGATGGTATCCCGGCGGACCTGGTCGCGCGCCTGCGGGCGCCGGCCGGCCTCGACCTCGGCGCGATCACGCCCGAAGAGATCGCTCTCGCCATACTCGCCGACATCATCCGCGAGCGGCGGCGCGGTGCGCGGGAGGCGCCCGACCAGACCGAGGCAAAGCGCTCACGAAGCGCACGCAAGGCGGCACTGGCCGATCCCGTGAACCACTGAGATCAGCGCCGCGTCCGTGCCCGAAGGCATGCCGGCGGACGCCCGCATCACGGCGCTCCGGCGTCATTTCGCCCGGGCCTTGCCGATGCCTATATAGAAGCGGCTTCGTGCCCATGGTTGGAGGGCAGGACCGTGTTACGGCTGATCAGTGACATCTCTGGGGACCGGCAGACGCCGGAATCGACGAGCGCGACGGAGGTCGATGATGGCGCGCTGCTCGACGCTTTCTCGCGCACCGTTGTCGACGTGGTCGAGCGCACCGGGCCGGCGGTGGTGGCGATCCGCAGGCGCGGGCGCGACCACGATCCCGACCATCCGTTCGCGCCCGTGCTGGGGTCCGGCTCGGGCGTGATCGTGACGCCCGACGGCTACGTGCTGACCAACGATCACGTGGTGCGCGGCGCGGCGCGGCTGGATGCCGTTCTCTCCGACGGCACCAGCATCGAGGCCAGGATCGTGGGCGAGGATCCGGATACCGATCTCGCCCTGCTTCGCTTGGCGCGCGGCGGCCTGCCGGCGGCCACGCTCGGCCACTCCCAGGGGCTCCGCGTAGGCCAGCTGGTGGTTGCCATCGGCAACCCGCTCGGGCTCCAGGCGACCGTGACCACGGGCGTGATCAGCGCCCTGCACCGCACGCTGCGCGGCATGTCGGGCCGCCTGATCGAGGACGTGATCCAGACCGATGCCGCGCTCAACCCCGGCAACAGCGGCGGCGCGCTCGTGGACAGTGCCGGCCGGGTGATCGGCATCACCACGGCGATCATCGGCGGGGCCCAGGGCATCTGCTTTGCCGTGCCGATCGACACCGCGAACTGGGTGGTGCCGGAGCTGCTGAGCGAGGGTCGGGTCGTGCGCGGCTACCTCGGGCTCGCCGGCCAGACGCAGCCGTTCGACCGGCGGCTCGGGCGGCGGCTTGGCCTCGCGCTGCCGGCGGGCGTCCTGATCGCGAGCGTCGCCGAGAGCGGGCCGGCGGCTGCGGCAGGATTGCGTCCGGGCGATCTGATCCTTGCGGTCGACGGCGAGGCCACGCCCTCGGTCGACGCCATCCACAAGCTCCTCGGCCGCCAAGCGATCGGCCGGACCCTGACGCTTCGGGTCCTGCGCCAGGGTCAGATCCTCGAGATCGCGGCGACCGTCGCCGGTCAGCCCGAGGACAAGGCGCCGCCGCCCCACTGAGCCCGCATCAGCCGATCGGTCGCGGCACCCTGACCCGGCCCTGCGGGCAGTCGAGCGCGGCGCGATCCCAGCCTGCCCCGTCCGCGGCCGCCTCGTAGGTGGTCTGGAGGAAGGCGAGGAGTGCCTCGTCCGGCGCAGCAGCACCCCGGACCGCGTCGTAGGGCAGGATGAACTCGCCGAGCCCCTCGTGAAAGAACGCCGCCTCCGGCCGCACGGGCGCCTCGGCGAAACCTTCCGGCGCGGGGTAGGCGTAGGAATAGAACGCCGGATAGTCGATGGCGCCACCGCCCGGCCAGAAGCCGGCGCTGCTGACCTCGTGCGAATAGGCCTCGCGGGTGACCGCATCCGGCAGATTCGGGATGCCACCGGGGTGCAGCGGCGCGCGGCGCCCCGAGAAGCGCGTCACGGCGAGATCGAAGCTGCCCCAGAAGAAATGCACCGGGCTCGCCTTGCCCAGAAAACCCGTGCGGAACTGCTTGAGCACCCGATCCGTCTGGAGGAGCACGCGCCAGAAGCGCTGCGCGTAGTCCGGATCATAGGCGGCGTGCTGGCGATCCTCGTGGAACGGGATCGGGTCGGGGAGCTCGTTGGGGCTGCCATGGATCCGGACCCGGATCCCAAGCTCGGCGAGCGCCGCCATGAGCCGGTCGTGGAAGACGGCGACCGCCATGGCAGTGAGCGGCAAGCGGCGCTCGCCGCCGTCGCTGGTCGAGATCAGCAATGCCTGATCGATGAAGTCGAAATCGATCTGGAACGCGCGCCCCTCGTACGGGATCGGCGAGGTGGTCAGGCCTCGCGGCGTCACATAGAGGGTGACGTGCCACGAATGATTGGCCCAGGGTGTCTCGGCCAGCCGGATCTTGCCGACGATCTGGCTCCAAAGATGCAACGTCGCGTAGGTGTCCTTCCAGGCATCGTACGGCAAGGCGGGCCAGTCTTCGGTCCGCGAACCGGTCGATGACTGAATCATCTGCGTCTCTCCTCAGCAAGCATCACCCGCCTGCGGCGCGGCCGCGGCGTCATTGTCCCCGACACGCCCCGCACCCCATAGCAGCGCCACGCCGATGACGGCGGACAGCACCGAGGCGGCGAAGACGGCGATCTTGGCGGCGGCGAAATCGGCCGCCGCCGGGAATGCCTGGCCGGCAATGAACAGCGACATGGTGAAGCCGATGCCGGCCAAGGCGCCGGCGCCAGCCAGCTGGCGCCACGAGTACTCGTCCGGTTTGAGAGCGAGGCCCAGTCGCACTGCGAGCACGGAGGCCGACACCAGACCGAGCGGTTTGCCGATGGTCAGCCCCACGATGATCGCAAGCATCAGGGCGCCGTGGCCGGAGAGTGCCTCCGGCGTGATGGCAACCCCCGCATTGGCCAGCGCGAACAGCGGCAGCACAGCGTAGCTCGAGCGCGCCCCGGCATGCCTCAGCAGACGGTCCGCGGGCGATTCCAGCCGGTCGTGGATGGCATCGAGCGCGCGCAGCGCCGGCAATGAAGGCCCGTGCCGCAACACCTCACCGCCTGGCCGCGCTTCGGCCGCCACGATCGTGCTGGCCTGCGTCATCAATGCTTCCAGGTCCGGCGGCGGCCGGGTCGGGATCAACAACGCCAGGACGACGCCGGCCAGAGTGGCGTGCAGGCCGCCGGCATAGACGCAGGCCCAGAGCACGACGCCCATCAGCGCATAGGGTGACGTCCGGTAGACATGGGACCGGTTCAGGAGCGCCAGGGCACCGGTGGCCGCGAGCGCGCCGGCGAGCCAGCCGATGTGCAGATCGCCCGAATAGAAGAGGGCCACAACGACGATCGCGCCGATATCGTCGACGATGGCAGCGGCGGTCAGGAAGATGCGCAGCTCGATCGGAACGCGCTCGCCCATCATCACGATCAGAGCGACGGCGAAGGCGGTATCGGTCGCCATCGGCACGCCCCAGCCATGCGACCACTCACCTTGCGGAATGACCAGCGAATACAGCACCGCTGGTGCCACCATGCCGCCGACCGCCCCGGCGACCGGGAGCGCCGCGGAACGCCGGCTGGCCAGATGACCGACAGTGAACTCGCGCTTGATCTCCAGCCCCACCACCAGGAAGAAGATGGTCAGCAGGCCGTCGTTGACCCAATGCAGGAGCGACATCCGAAAGCTGGCATCGGCGAGCGTGAAGCCAAACTCCTGCTGCCAGAGCGCGGCGAAGCCGGGCCCCAGCGCCGAGTTGGTCACCGCCACGGCCAGAACCGTCGCGAGCAGCAGGAGCACGCCTGCAGACGGACCCCAGCTGGCGAAATCGAGCGCGGTCGAGCGGATGCGATGGCCGAGCCGGCCGAGCAGCGCATCGGCGAGCGAGCTCTCATCCCAGGGGCCGTCGTAACGGCGCCCGTTGATGAAGAAGGTCGGCGTGATCATCACGCCGCTCGCGCCAGCACTTCTTTCATCGGCCTCAACCCGCGCTTTCGCTCGCCGGGCAGCCTCTTCGGCTTCTTCGGGGTCCTCTCGCGCCAGGCTCAGATCGCCGGCGACAGCGATGAGATCGTCCTCGGTCAGGGTCTCCGAGCGGGTCATCAATTCGACATGGGCATGCCAGAACTGCTCCGGATCATCGGCGCGCTCGGCCAGCTCGGCGGCGCGCCGGGCGATGTCGCTGCCCGTGAGCGGCCGATGACGGAACACATAGCGCAGGCGATCGCCGAACCTGTCGCGGACCTTGGCGATCTGCTCGTTCGCCGCCCTGCAGTACGGACAGGCATAGCTGCCGTACTCGACCAGCGTCACTTGAGCGTCGGCGGGGCCGAGGACATGGTCGTAGGCCTCCTCGACCAGCCGATCGAGCCGGTTGTTCAGTCTTGCCCGCGACATCCCACATCTCGGCTGGGGTCTGGTCTCAAGCGCCCTCCCTGGTCGTCAGGCACTGTCTTCGCCCGTATCCGGACGCGGAGCTTCGCCCGGGGTCGCGCCGGCGGCGGAATCGCGATCGATCATCAGTGCAGCGAACACCGCGCTGAACAGCGCGACGGCTGCCGCTGCGAGCATCATCACGCGAAAGCTGTCGAGAAACGCATGGCTGACGGCCGCTTCGAGCTGCACGCGATCCGCACCCTGGACGAACGACGGGATCGGGCTGGTCGTCAAGGTCTTGCCAATCACTTCGACGGCGCGCGCGATATCCGAAGACGGATCGAAGCCGGCCAGGGCGAGATGAGCCGGCAGCGCCTGCTGGAAAATGGCCAGCGCCACGGTACCGGACAGGGCCACGGCGAGCAGACTGGACACTTCCTCGACGGAATTGTTGATGCCGGAGGCGATCCCGGTCTGCGTTTCCGATACCGAGTTCATGACGGTCGTTGTCAGCGGTGAGACAACCACCGCCATCCCGAGTCCGATCATCACCATCGGAGGGAAAAAATCCGCCCAATAAGATCCTCCGGCACCGGAGCGGGCGAGCAGCGCGAATCCGATCGCCGTAATGACAGGCCCGATGACGAGAGGCCACCTTGCGCCGATGCGATCCTGCAGAGCTCCAGACCAGCGCGACAAACCAGCGATGATGACCGTGACCGGCAGGAACACCGCACCCGTAGTCATCGCTGCATACTTTTGCACCCTGATCAGGTTGAATGGCAGGAGGAAGAAGACTCCGGCGAGGGCCGCATACAGAAACAAGGTCAAGAGATTGGCGCCGCTGAAGTTGCGTGAGCGGAACAGACCAAGCGGAACCATCGGACTGACGCGGAGCGATTCGGTGCGGATGAAGCCGATCAGCAAACAGAACGCGGCGCCCAGTGCCGCGAGGACCAGTGGGTCGCTCCAGCCGGCGTTGCCCGCCTCGGTGAGCCCCAACGCCAATGTCCCGAGCGCGGCGGTCACCAGGACTGCGCCTGGCCAGTCCAGCTTGTTTACGGCCTCGGAATTGCGCGTTTCCGGCATGTACCGCCAGGTGGTGATCAGCGTGACGAGGGCGATTGGCAGATTCAGAAAAAAGACCGCGCGCCACGAGAGCGTATCGACCAGCCAGCCACCAAGTATGGGGCCGAGAGCCCCGGTGACGGCCGCGAACGCGGCCCAGGTTCCGATCGCTTTGCCGCGCTCGCGTTCGTCGAAAACCGCGCCGATGATCGCAAGGTTGGCAGGGACCAGAAGCGCACCGCCGAGGCCTTGCAGGGCACGGCCGGCGATGAGCTGAGGCGCGCTGGCAGACAATCCGCAAATCAGGGACATGGCGGTGAACAGGACGATGCCGGTGACGAACACGCGACGGCGACCGTAACGGTCCCCGGCCGATCCGCCGAGCAGCATGAGAGCCGCGAGGCCCAGCGAATAGGCGTTGACGACCCAGAGGACCGTGGGCAGCGGGACGGCGAGATCCTTCTGGATGACGGGCAGCGCGACGCTCAATGCAGTTCCGTCGATGGACACCATGCTCGAGCCGAGAATCGTCGCCGCAAGGACCCACGGCTTGGAGTATCTGGGGCAGACGTCTTCGACCGGGGCAGTCGAGACGATCACCCCCCGCTCGCAAGGTCCCGTGCGGATCACGCTCTCAACCTCTCAACTCGGCGAGCCCCCCGGTCCTCCAGCTCTGCGGCGAGATCAGCTCATGTGCTCACTCGCATCAGGAGAGAAGTGTGGCATCCAGCGTGATATCCGCTTTCAGCAGCTTGGAGACGGGACAGCCGGCCTTCGCCGCATTCGCCACCTTCGCGAACGTCGCCTGGTCGGCACCCGGCACTTTTGCCCTGAGCGTCAGGTGCACCGTAGTGATGGCGAAGCCGCCGGCAACCTGCTCAAGGGTCACTTCAGCGGAGGTTTCGATTCGCTCGGCCGTCAGATTGGCTTCGCCAAGGAACAGTGACAGGGCCATCGAGAAGCAGCCGGCATGCGCGGCGGCGATCAGCTCCTCGGGGTTGGTTCCGCGCCCCTGTTCGAAGCGGGTCTTGAAAGAATATTGGGTGTCGGACAGAACTCCGCTCTCGGTGGAGATCGTGCCGTTTCCGTCCTTGAGGCCGCCTTTCCAGACGGCCGATGCGCTGCGTTTCATGTTCGAAAACTCCTGGACGCTGGTGGTTGCGGGGTTAGCTCCTTGCTCGGCAGATTTGCGCCACTAGCAGAAGTCATGCATCGGGCTCCTCTGCGTCGTGCGCGTGGCCGATCGCCATGCGCAGATCACGGTCCAGCTTGGAGCAGTTCAAGATGACCTTCTGCGCATGGACTGCATCGACCGCGGCGAGCGGCACGACGAAGTCTCCCGCGTTCTCGACGTAGACGACGAGCTCGCGCCGGCCATGCGGCGCGACCTGACGGACCGCGCCGAACGCCACGTCGCCGTCGGATACGAAGGTCTGATAGCCGACCTCGATTGTTTCTGGCATCGATTCGTCCTCCGAACTCCCTTGTGATCAGAACGGGTTCAACACGTCGCTCGGATCGCTGCCGCTGGCAAGGTGCCAAGAAAGGTCAAAGGCCGAGATCGCTCAGGGACGGATGATCGTCCGGGCGGCGGCCGAGCGGCCAGAGGTACTTGCGCTCACCTTGATGGATCGGAAGATCGTTGATGCTGGCGATCCGCAGGCGCATCAGGCCATGCTCGTCGAACTCCCAGTTCTCGTTGCCGTAGCTGCGGAACCAGTTACCGCTGTCGTCGTGCCACTCGTAGGCGAAGCGCACGGCGATGCGGTTGCCGCGGAAGGCCCAGACTAGTTCCACGCGTCCTCGGCCATGCGCACCTTCTGCGTAGCGGTCTCGGCGGTGAAGGGGGCAGCGGCGGACGTTCCTCAGGCATGTCAGCTCACCTTCCACAGTCGTCCCGGAGCGGGGCCGGTCGCGATGCCCGCTAGAGCAGGTGCTCGATGCGGATCGAGAGGTCGCGCAGCCGGCGCCCGGTGGCGTAGAAGACCGCATTCGCGATCGCCGGCGCCATGCCGATCAGTGCGGCCTCGCCGAACCCCTTGACCCCGAGCGGATTGACATGAGGGGTCGTCCTCCTCGACGAACAGCGCCTCGAGCGCGCCGATGTCGGCGTTGATCCGCCGCTCGTCGACGAGGACCGTACAGGCGCCGCAGGCACCCTGGTTGCAGCCCTTCTCGGTGCCGCTCAGATGCAGATGCTCGCGCAGGAGATCGAGCAGGGACGTGCGCGGGTCCAGCTCCAGCCGCTCAGGACGACCGTTGACGGTCAGCCGTACGGTCGAGGTCTGCATGGTCGCATCCTCCCATCAAGCGGCTGGCGGAATCGACGCTGGCCGGCCGACCCGCGAGAGCGAGGGTCAGGCCTTTGACGGCGAGCTGGCGGGCCGCGCGCCGGCGCCACGCTTTTGACCACGATGCGCGCGGCTGGCCGGTGGGTCGGTTCAGTCGCCTTCGTTCCGGCGAGTGGCTTCGAACAGGAACCAGGTGCGCCTCTCGGCCTCGTCGATCCAGTTTTCCAGGAGACTGGCGCTGGCCACGTCGCCGTGCTCGTCGCAGAGCTCGTGCGTCTCGCGCATATGCGCTGCCAGCTCGAGGTTGTCGGCCCGCAGCTCCGCGAGCATGTCGAGCGGCGAGACGTAGTCGGCGTCATTGTCCAGGACGCGCTGCAGGCGGCCGATCTGGCCGATTGACCGAAGCGTCGTGCCGCCGAGCTTGCGCACCCGTTCGGCAATCGCGTCGGTGGTGGCGAAGATTTGGTCGCCCTGCTCGTCCAGGAGCAGGTGATAGTCGCGAAAGTGCGGACCCGAGATGTGCCAGTGGAAGTTCTTGGTCTTCACGTACAATGCGAACATGTCGGCGAGCAGGAGGGTCAACGCGCCGGAGAGATCCTGGACCGCAGCGGCAGTGAGGTTGGTTGGCGTAGCAAGCGGCGCCCTGCGGCGGGCCTTGGTTTCGTTAGTCGTCATGGTCTGCGTCTCCTTTACGTGCGCGGGGTCGCGCGTGTGTTCCAGGGGTCTCTTGCCAGGCGCATCTTCGGCCCGGCGGTCTCGAGGAGGCAGTGGTGGGCGTTGCTCGAACATGCCCATCTCTCGAATTTGAACCGCGGGGAACGGGCCGGGACGAGCGCGTCCGGGCCCTCCGCTCAGTGTGGTGCGACCTTGCGCTCGAGGAAATCGCGGATCAAGGGGACCATCTCGTCCGCCTTGTCCTCGAAGGCGAAATGGCCGGTATCGAGCAGGTGGAACTCGGCCTCGGGCAGGTCGCGCCGGTACGGATGGGCACCGTCGGCGGGGAAGATCTTGTCGTTCTTGCCCCAGACGATCAGCGCCGGCGGCCGGCGCTCGCGGAACCAGGCCTGGATCGCGGGATAGAGCGCAAGATTGGTGCGGTAGTCGTAGAAGATGTCGAGCTGGATGTCGGCGTTGCCCGGACGGTCGAGCAGGGCCTGGTCGTGAACCCAGTTGTCGGGCGAGATGCGGCTCAGGTCGGCGACGCCGTCGGTGTACTGGAATCTGGTCGCCTCGAGGGCGACGAGCCCCCTCAGCGCCTCGCGATGGGCGGCAGAGCCGTCCGCCCAGTAGGCCTTGATCGGGTCCC
This sequence comes from Pseudomonadota bacterium, assembly GCA_046727895.1. GTDB lineage: Bacteria > Pseudomonadota > Alphaproteobacteria > Geminicoccales > Geminicoccaceae > DATAOG01. Next base: position 17,523 of record JBKPDM010000271.1, read on the forward strand.
AGAACCCGGTCAGCCCCTCGTCGTAGGCGTTGCCGTTCTGGACGATCAGGCCCGTGACGGCGTTCGGATGTTTGAGGGCGAGGCGCCAGCCCACCGGCGCCCCGTAGTCCATCACGTACATCGCAAATCGCTTGACCCCGAGCTCATTGAGGAGGCCGTCGACCAGCTCGGCGAAGCGGTCGAACGTGTAGGCGAACCCCGCGCGATCCGGCATGTCGCTCTGGCCGAATCCCGGATAATCCGGCGCGATCACGTGGTAGCGGTCCGCGAGTGCCGGGATCAGGTTGCGGAACATGTGCGATGATGTCGGAAAGCCATGCAGCAGCAGCACGACCGGTGCAGCCGCCGGCCCGGCTTCGCGATAAAAGATCTTGACGCCGTCGACCGCCTTGGTCCGGTGATAAGTGACGGGCGCGGCGGCGGCGATCGCCGCGTCGCGGTCGAGAATGGAAGTGGCCATTCGGGTTCTCCCTAGTGTCGTTGATGGCTTGACCTTGCCTGTTTCGGTTATTTCCCGGTCAGCACCACGGTACGACCGCTCCCGGGGCATTGCGCCTGCACTCAGACGCCCTCGTAAACCAGGTGGTGGCAAGGCCGTGCGGTGCGCCGGGATAGACCTTGAGCTTTGCGCCCTTGACGATCTTTGAGGACAGCATGATCGGGCAGGCTCGATGTCGGATAGGCTCGGCGTGCTTCCTTGCCAGGAGCGCGCGCCATCAGACGGAGGCGGCGAGCGGCGGCGACCGCGCCTCGACGGTTCGGGGTGGCACGCCACTCAAGCCTCCGATCCCTCCTCGCCTCGGACCGCGCCCGCCGGCCGCCGGGCGGCGTCACGATCCTTGGCGTAGACCGGGGTCCCGGCCTGCTGCCGCCGGGACTCAGGCAGTCTCAACGGCCTCTACTCCCTCGAAACGAGGGCCGTCAACCAGCCGTGGCAGGGCGGCGTGCGCCCTATCGTCGCTGCCAATTACGGGCCTGCCTTGATCGCCGGCGTCCCCCCGGCTTTTCGAGCCACTCGCGTCGCCGGGCGCAGGCACCTGGCTTCGCCGATCCCTCGGCGGCGTGGCATCATGCCGGGCGGAGATCGGCCGGACGGTGCGCCCGCAGGACTCTCACATGGAGGACGATAGGATGAACACTTCGATGAAGCCTGGCCGGCTCACCTTGGCGGCCGCCGCGTTGCTCGCCGCGAGCGCCCTGCTGGCCGGACCGGCGTTGCGCGCCGCCGCCGAAGACGCGGGCGCGGTCAAACTGGTGGCGACAAACAAGCTGCCCAACGTGCCGGGCAAGAGCATCACCGCCGTCGTCGTCAGCTACGCCCCGGGCGGCAAGTCGGGCCAGCACCATCACGCCGGCAGCGTGCTCGCCTACGTGCTCTCGGGCGCGATCCGCTCGCAGAACTCGGCGACCGGACCGATCAAGGTCTACAAGGCGGGCGAGAGCTTCTTCGAGCCGCCCGGCAGCGAGCACCTGATCAGCGAGAACGCGAGCGCGACCGAGCCGGCGAGCCTGCTCGCCGTCTTCGTCGCCGATGACGGCGCAAAGCTGACCACCTTCGACAAGTGAGCTTCGGTCGGGCAGCGGTTCGGAGCCTCGGCCGCGCGACCCGCGAGAAGGAGCAGGCGGCATGGCAGCTTCCGTTCGGCCACCGCCTGAGATGGCCGCCTCCGGCTCGCAGACAATGAAGGCGAACCGGATCCATCGGTTCGGGCCCCCGGAAGTGATCGACTTCGAGGACATCGATCGGCCCGCGTCGAGGAGCGGCGAGGTTCTGGTCCGGGTCGAAGCGGCTGGCGTCGGGCCGTGGGACGCCTGGGTGCGGGCCGGCAAGAGTGCTCTGCCACAGCCTCTTCCTTTGACCCTCGGCTCTGACTTGTCCGGCATTGTCGAGGCCGTCGGGCCGGAAGTGCCCGAGTCCTGGCTGGGTGTCGATGCCTACGGCGTCACCAATGCGCGTTTCACCGGCGCCTATGCGGAATACGCCCTCGCATCAGCCGCCATGATCGCGCGGAAGCCGCAGAGGCTGAGCTACATCGAGGCAGCCGCGGTACCGGTCGTCGCGGTCACCGCCTGGCAGATGCTGTTCGAGCATGCCCGCGTCGCTGCCGGCCAGAGCGTGCTCGTGCACGGCGGCGCGGGCAACGTCGGCGCTTATGCGGTGCAGATGGCGCGGCGGGCGGAGGCACGCGTGATCGCGACCGCGGCGGCGGGTGACTTCGATTACGTGCGCCGTCTCGGCGCGGACGAGGTCATCGATTTCCGCTCCGTTCGCTTCGAGGACGTCGCGGGTCCGGTCGACGCGGTCATCGACACCGTTGGCGGCGCGGTCCAAGAACGGTCGTTCGACATCCTCAAGCCCGGCGGGCTGGTCTCCGCCGTCGGCCAGCCCGACCCGGTCAAGGCGGAGAGCCAGGGCGTCCGAGCCCTCTTCTTTCTGGTCGACGTGACGACCGCGTCGCTCAGCCGGATCGCCGAGATGATCGACGCCGGCGAGCTCACGAGCTCGGTCGGCGCCGTTCTGCCGCTCGCCGAGGCGCGCCAGGCGCACGAAATACTGGAACGCTCGCGGTCGCGCCCGCGCGGCAAGATCGTGCTGAGGTCGATGAATAATCGGCGGGATTGACTATCTTCTCGCGTGACGATCCTGATCGCACCGGCGGGCCAAGCATCGAAAGGCTTTGGCCTCAGAAGCCGCGGGCGCTATGGATGCCGCACCTCCCGTCACGCGGGACGTCGCGCCCTGGCAGCGGCAATGCCGGCCGGCGGTCCTTGGCGAGCGTGGCCGTGCCGGGGTTTGCCAACCACCCTTCTGGTCTGCCGTGCCTGCCATCAGTTCGATACCTTCTCGGCCCACACTGCAGCCCGCCGGCGAGGTCGGTCTCTCCGACCTCAGGATTCTGGGCCGGGTGCTCCGTATGGCGCTCCGCTACCGAAGCGGCATGGCGATCGCGCTCGGCACCACGGTCGTCGCCGCAATCTTTCAGCTCCTGATCCCGAAATATCTCGGCCGCGCCGTCGATAGCGCGCAAGGCCTGCTGGGCGGCAGTGATCAGAGCGCCGCCCACGCCGCCCTCTGGCACGCCGCGGCACTCCTGCTCGGCGCGGCCGTGCTGCGCGGCCTGTTCACGATGTGGCAGAACTACCAGGGCGAGGCGGTCGGGCAGCGGCTCGCCTACGACCTGCGCATGGCGTACTACGCCCAGCTGCAGCGGTTGAGCTTCGGCTTCCACGACCGGGTGCACACGGGCGAGCTGATCACCCGCGGCATGCTCGACATCGAGGGCATCCGGACGGTGATCAATGCCGGGGTGATCCGCCTCGTGCTGTCCATCATCCTGGTCGGCATCGGAGCAGGCCTGCTGCTGAGCCGAGAGCCGGCGCTCGGCCTGATCGCGCTGAGCTTCGTGCCCTTCGCCGCCTGGCGATCGGTCGTCGCGCGCCTTCGCCTGCGCGCCAGCTGGCTCGCTTTGCAGGAAAAGCTCGGCGTAATCACGCGCGTGATGGAGGAGAACCTCGGCGGCATCCGTGTAGTCCGCGCCTTTGCCGCGCAACCCTATGAGCTCGACAAGTTCGATGTGGTGTCGCGCGAGACCCTCGCCCTCGCCAACCGGCGTATCGACCTGCGGGTCCGCAACACCGCCGCGATGACCTACGCCTATTTCCTCGCCATGGGCCTGCTGCTGTGGGTCGGTGGCCTCAAGGTGCTCTCGGGCGCGATCACCGTCGGCACGCTCGCCGAGTACCTCGCCTTCATGGCCATCCTGCAGATGCCGGTGCGCCAGCTGGGCATGATGGTCAATGCCTTCGCGCGCGCCTCCATGTCCGGCGGGCGCCTCTTCGAGGTGCTCGACCGCGAGCCGGACATCGCGGATCGGCCGGGTGCTCGCGACCTGGTGGTGACCGACGCCCGGCTCCGCTTCGAGCACGTCGATTTCACCTACCCCGGCGAAGGGCGGGCACTGCCGACCCTCCATGACATCAGCTTCGAGGTGCAGGCCGGCCGGACGCTCGGGATCGTCGGCCCGCCGGGCAGCGGCAAGTCGACCATCGCGCATCTGATCCCGCGCTACTACGACGTCGGCGCTGGCCGGATCACGATCGACGGCCAGGATGTGCGCGACGTCACGGTGGCGTCGTTGCGCCGCGCCGTCAGCCTGGTCCAGCAGGACACCTTCCTCTTTACCGCTTCGATCGAGAACAACATCGCCTACGGCGACCCCTGGGCCGAGCGCGAGCGCATCGCCCAGTCGAGCGAGGTGGCGCGGCTGCACGACTACATCGCGGGGCTGCCGAAGGACTACCAGACCCTGGTCGGCGAGCGCGGCGTGTCGCTCTCGGGCGGTCAGCGCCAGCGTCTCTCGATCGCCCGCAGCATCCTCCTCGCGCCGCCGATCCTGGTGTTCGACGACTCGACCGCGGCGGTCGATGCCGCCACCGAGCAGAACATCCGCGAGGCGCTCCGGAGCCAGACCGCAAGCCGGGCGACGATCATCATCGCGCATCGGCTGGGCTCGCTCATGGATGCCGACGAGATCCTGTTCCTGGAGGAGGGCCGGATCGTCGAGCGCGGCAGCCATGCCGAGCTCCTGCAGCTGGGCGGCCGCTACGCCAGCCTCTACGCGCTGCAGAGCCTCGGCGGCGAGCCGGTCGAAGGCAGCGGCGACGCCCTGGAGCCTCCCCGATGAGCAGCGCCCAGACCTCCATCCGTCCGGGGCTCGGGCGACAGGCGCCGAGGCCGCCGCGCGCCGTGGTCGGCTCGCAGAGCAACACCGAGGAGCAGATCTTCGCCGCCTTCGACGGCCGGATCATGCGCCGGTTCTGGTCCTTCATCAGCCCCTACCGGCAGCGGCTGGTCCTGGCGGTGCTCGCGGTCCTGGTGTTCGCCGGCACCCAGGTCTCGATCCCGCTGATCCTGCGCACGGTCATCGACCGGGCGCTGGTCGTGGCCGCGGGCGCCCGGGACGAGCGGCTGCTCGCACTCGGTGCCCTGGTTTTTCTCGCCGTGGTGAGCCTCAACTTCCTCGCCAACCTGGTTCAGGAGACCCTCGTCGCACGCATCGCCGAGCGGCTGCTGATCAACCTCCGGCGCGCGATGTTCGCCCACCTGCAGCGGGTCTCGCTGTCGTTCATGGACAAGACCGAGGTCGGGCGCCTGATGTCCCGCCTGCAGGGCGATGTCAATGCCTTGCAGGAGTTCCTCGAGACCTCGGTGTTCGCGCTCGGCGACTTCGTCCTGCTGCTCGGCATCACGATCGTGCTCCTGGCCCTCGACTGGCGCCTCGGGCTCCTCACTCTCTCGGTGGTGCCGATCCTGGTCGGCGTGCGGATCGTCTGGCTGCCGCGCGCGAGGCGCGCCTTTCTGCGCGCGCGGATCACCAGCTCGACCCTGAATGGGGCGCTGGCGGAAGGCATCCACGGCGTCCGCACCGTGCAGGGGATGGGGCGCGAGGCGGTCAACCTCCAGCTGTTCGAGGAGAAGGTCGCGGACAATCTGGATGCCCAGCTGCGCGGCACCTGGCTCGCCCAGATCATGATCCCGATCGTCGACACGCTGACCGGCGCCGCCATGGGCATCGTGGTCGTGGTCGGCGGCGTCGCGGTCCTGGGTGGCCAGCTCGACCTCGGCGTGATGGTCGCCTTCCTGTTCTACGTCCAGCGCTTCTTCGACCCGATCCGCTCGCTGACCATGCAGTACAGCGTCATGCAGCGGGCCATGGCTTCGGGGCAGCGGATCTTCGAGGTCCTGGACGTGCCGATCGAGGTCCGCGACCGGCCGGGCGCGCTCGATCCCGAGAGCATCGACGGCTCGGTCGAGTTCAAGGACGTCACCTTCGGCTACGTCCGCGCCATCCCGGTGCTGCGCGACGTGAGCTTCCGGGTCGAGCCCGGCGAGACGGTGGCGCTGGTCGGCCCGACCGGCTCCGGCAAGACCAGCACGATGGCGCTGCTGCACCGCTTCTATGACGTCTGGAGCGGCCAGGTCCTGGTCGGCGGCCACGACGTGCGCGATCTCGCCCAGGCCGCCCTCGGCCGGCACATCGCCATGGTCCTGCAGGAGCCCTTTCTGTTCACCGGCACCGTCTTCGAGAACATCCGCTACGCCACGGCCGCGACGAGCCGCGAGCAGGTGATCGAGGCGGCCCAGGCGGTTGGCGCCCACGACTTCATCATGCGCCTGCCGGATGGCTACGACACGCCGCTCGAGCAGCGCGGCGGCAACCTGTCGCTCGGCCAGCGCCAGCTGATCAGCTTCGCCCGCGCCCTGGTCGCCGACGCCAGGATCCTGGTGCTCGACGAGGCGACGGCGAGCGTCGACAGCTACACCGAGCGCCTGATCCAGGCGGCGCTCGCCCGCCTGCTCGAGGGCCGCACCGGCCTGGTGATCGCGCACCGCCTCGCGACCGTGCGCAACGCCGACCGGATCATCGTGCTCCAGGACGGCCGCGTGATCGAGACCGGCTCCCATCACCAGCTGATGCGCGCCCGCGGCCTCTATGCCCGGCTCTATCGCCTCAACTACGCGTCGTTCGACGACGTGCCCGAAGACCTGCTGCCTGGCGGCGCTGCCCAGGTACTTAGCTGATCGCACGTTACGAGGCTGAAGCGGGCTGAGCCGGTCATCGATGGGATCTCGGTGCGTCGCTGAGCTGGCTCTTGGCCTGGAGGAGCCAGTTCTCGCTCGGATTATCCCAGCGCTCCTTGACCATCGGGCGGCGCGCGAGCTCGAGGTAGCCCAAGCGTTGATAGAGCCGCACCGCGCCCGCGTTGGCATCGGCGACGATGAGGCTGAGCCCGCTCCTGCCGGCCGCGGCGGCGAGCCGTTCCGCAAGCCTCAGCAGCCGGGTCCCGTAGCCCTGCCCCCGGTATTCGGGAAAGGTCGCGAGCACGTTGACGTACCAGGTGCCCGGCGCCAGGCACTCGAGCTCCTGCAGGGGTATGAGTATGGGCGGCAGCGCGGCGTAATCGACCGGCTCGGACCGCTCGGGCAGCGGATAGCCGACCAGGCCCGCGACGACCCGCCGGTCGGCCTCGGCGACCACGGCGTTTCGAAAGGAGAAGGCACCCTCCGTGCGCATCGCCCGCCTGCGGCCCACCTCCCAGGGGCTCTCGCCGGGCTCGGCCATCTTGGCCCAGAGATACAGCGGCAGGCCTTCGCCGGCAAAATTGACCAGCTCGGCCAGCGCCGGGGCATCGTCAGGCCGCGCGCCGCGAAAGGGCGCCTCGAGCCGGATCACGCGCGCCCTCAGCGCCTGAGGATCGAGCCGAGCAGGCCGCGCACGATCTGGCGGCCGAGCTGGCTGCCGACGCTCCGCGCCACGCTTTTGACCACCGCCTCGACCACGGTCTGGCGCTGATAACCGCCGCGCGTGGCGCGAGCCTCCTCGGCGGCCGCCTTCTCCTGGGCGGCGCGCGCCTGCCCAGCCTGCGCCTGGGCGACCCGCTCCTCGGCCTTGTGCTTCAGCACCTCGAAGGCCGACTCGCGATCGATCGCCTGGTCGTAGCGGCCGCCGAAGGGGCTGCGACCGATCACCAGCTGGCGCTCTTCGGGCGTCGCCGGCCCGATCCGGGAGCTGGGCGGGCGGATCAGGGTGCGGTCGACCATGCCCGGGATGCCCTTGGCCTGCAGGGTCGAGACCAGGGCCTCGCCGACGCCGAGCTGGGTGATCGCCTCGGCGGCATCGAAGGCGGGATTGGCACGGAAGGTCTGCGCCGCGGCGCGGACCGCCTTCTGATCGAGCGGCGTGAAGGCGCGCAGCGCGTGCTGGATCCGGTTGCCAAGCTGGCCGAGGACGTCCTGAGGAATGTCGAGCGGGTTCTGCGAGATGAAGTAGACCCCGACCCCCTTGGAGCGGACCAGTCGCACCACCTGCTCGACCTTGTCGAGCAGCGCCTTCGGCGCCTCCTCGAACAGCAGGTGCGCCTCATCGAAGAAGAACACGAGCTTGGGCTTCGGTGGGTCGCCGACCTCGGGCAGCGCCTCGAACAGCTCCGACAGCAGCCAGAGCAGGAAGGTGGCGTAGAGCTTGGGCGCGAGCATCAGCTGGTCCGCGGCCAGCACGTTGACGATGCCCTGGCCCGAGAGATCGGTGCGCATCAGGTCCTTGATGTCGAGCGCCGGCTCGCCGAAGAAGTGCTCGCCGCCCTGCTGCTCCAGCGTCAGGAGGCGGCGCTGGATCGCCCCGACCGAGGCCGTGCTGACCCGGCCGTACTCGAGCGACAGGTCCTGGGCCTGCTCGCCGACGAAGTTCATCAGCGAGCGCAGATCCTTCAGATCGAGCAGCAGCAGGCCCTGGTCGTCGGCGACCCGGAAGGCGAGCGTCAGCACGCCCTCCTGGGTCTCGTTCAGGCCGAGCAGCCGGGCGAGCAGCAGCGGGCCCATTTCCGAAACGGTGGTGCGCATCGGGTGCCCCTGGGCGCCGAACAGGTCCCAGAACACGGTCGGAAAGCCACGCTCGGTGTATTGGGTGAGGCCCACCGCCGCGGCCCGCTCGCGAAGCTTCGGATTCGCGCTCGCCGCCTGACTGATGCCCGACAGATCGCCCTTGACGTCGGCCATGAACACGGGGACGCCGGCGCTCGAGAAGCCCTCGGCCAGGATCTGCAGCGAGACCGTCTTGCCGGTGCCGGTCGCGCCCGCGATCAGGCCGTGCCGGTTGGCGAAGCCGAGTTGCAGGAGCTGGGCGGCCTCACCCTTGCCGACCAGAATGGCGTCGTCCTCCTGCGGCATGGCTGGACCCTCCCTCGTTTTCATTTTGCCGCTCCATCTGTTTTGCGCCGTTTTTGTCCCGCGGTCGAGCTTGCCGTTGCTCGCGGTTGGGGCCATCTTCGGATTGGCGAGCGGTTCGCCATGCGCGCCTTTTTGCGCATCCCGGGCCGGTGCCGGCCAGCCAACCGAAGGGGGGCCATCCATGAAGTTCTTTGTCGATACCGCCGACGTCGCCGAGATCAGCGAGATCGCGTCCACCGGTCTGCTCGATGGCGTCACCACCAACCCGTCCCTGGTCGCCAAGTCGGGGCGCAACTTCTTCGAGGTGATCAAGGAGATCTGCTCGCTGGTCGAGGGGCCGGTCAGCGCCGAGGTGACCGCGACCAGCTACGACCAGATGCTGGCGGAAGGGCATCGCCTCGCCGACCTCGCGCCCAACGTCTGCGTCAAGGTGCCGCTGATCTGGGACGGCCTCAAGGCCTGCCGGACGCTGACCAGTGAGGGGATCAAGGTCAACGTCACCTTGTGCTTCTCGCCGGCCCAGGCGCTGCTTGCCGCCAAGGCGGGTGCGACCTTCGTCTCACCCTTCGTCGGCCGGCTCGACGATGTCGGCCACAACGGCATGGAGCTGATCGCCGAGATCGTCGAGATCTTCGGCAATTACCGGGACAAGCTGAAGACCGAGGTCCTGGTCGCTTCGGCGCGCCATCCGCTTCACATCATCGAGGCGGCGCGGCTCGGCGCCGACGTGGTCACCATGCCGCCCAAGATCCTGCACCAGCTGTACTCGCACCCGCTGACCGACAAGGGCCTCGCGGCCTTCCTGAAGGACTGGGAGGCGACCGGCCAGAAGATCCTGGGTTGAGCCGACAGCTTCTCGATCGGGTGCCGGACGGGGCGGGCGCGCTCACGGCTGGGTGAGATCGCCGCGAGGTCGTCCCATTCGCTGACCGGATGATGTAGAATGAGCGCGGCTGGACCGGATCGATGGAGCTGAGCGGTGCGGGCTGATCTCCTGGTAATGAACGTTCTTGCCGCGTTGGCGGCGGGCGCAGCCCCGGCGTTGGCTGCGCCGGGCGATCGTCCGGGGCTGGACCAGCTGCTCAAGCAGTTCAACGCGACAGCCCCGCAGCCGGCCGGCAAGGTGCACCTGGATGCCTGGGTCGAGCGCGACGGGGACGGCTCCGAGATGGTCATCGTGGTCGCGCCCGAGGGCAGGACCAAGCTGATCGCCGATCCCGGGATCACGGTCACGCCGACAGAACGACCGGGCCTCGAGTGGCACGCCACCCTGCCCTACCACTACCAGAACCCGGACATCGACTACTTCAGCGGCCCCGCGACCGTGCGCTTGCCGTTCGCCGCAACGGACGACCAGCCGATCCAGGTGCAGGTCAAGTACGCCTACTGCGTCGTCGACTATCAGTGCTTCCTCGACGAGCAGACGCTCACCGTCGCCAATCAGGCCAACTGAGCGGCTTCAGCTGGCGACCAACCGCAGCCGCGCGGCGGCGAGGATCGCGCCGTCGGCCTCGCGCTGCAGCAGAATCGCGAGGCCATCGCGCCCCTCGCCCGCCAGCCGCTCGACCGGCAGGGCCAAGGTCACCGCGTCGCCATTCCAGCTGCCGAGCCGCTCGATCTCGCGCACGACGTTGTGA
>JBKPDM010000272.1:0-13071 GCA_046727895.1 Pseudomonadota bacterium
CCGGACGTGGTTGCCGAGCCCGAGCCGGGCCTGGCGGGTCCGGGGGAAGGCGGGGCGGCGGTGGCGGCCGGGGCGCCCGGCTTGGCCGGTCCGGCCGCAGCGGCCATCCCGGGTTTCGACTCCGGCTCTGCCGGCGCGGTCGGTCCGGCGCTGGCGGCTGCACCGCCGCGCGGCTCGATGGCGCGCCCAAAGGCGGCACCGTTGGCCGCGGCGCTCGCTTGAGCGGCGTCGGCGCCGGCAGCAGCCTTGGAGGAGGCCTGTTGGAGCTTCGGCGCAGGCCCTAGCGCATCGGCTGGCTTTCTGCCTCTGTTGCGCGCCATGGGTGACCTCTTGTGGGTGATCGGTCGAGACGGTGGGGCTAGCGGCGGGCCGGACGGTGGCACCGGTCTTGTCGGCCTAGCATCTTCGTCCGGCCCCTTCAAGCCGGCGAAGGAGCATCTCGAGCTCCGGTCGTGTCGCGACCCGGACGCCCCGCCAGACGAGGCGACGGCAGGGCTCGGCCACGGCGGCGCTCAGGCATATCGCGTCGGTACGGCCGAGGCAGCCGGCGAGGTCATGCCGCGCGACCAGCTCGGCGAAGATCGCGGCAGTCCGCGGCGAGAACAGCAGCACCGCATCGATCACCTCGCGCCGCAGCGCCTCGATCACGCCGGGCGACAGGGTGGGTGCGGCCACCGCCCGGTACACCGGCTGGCGGCGCAGAGCAAAGCCAGCGGCCGCGAGCTGCTCGGCCAGGCCCGGGCGCACCTCGGTGCCGCAAAGATGCAGAAGCGCGCCGCTCCCCGGCCGGCACTGCTCTCGGATCATCAGGGCCAGGCTCGAAGCATCGCCGGCCGCCACCCGTACGTCGCTCAAGCCCGCCCGGCGTGCCGCCGCCGCCGTCGACTCACCAACCACGAACACCGGAAGCGGTGCGATCGTTCCATCGAGGGCGGGCACCGCGTTGGCGCTGGTCAGAACGATCGCCTGCACGCCGTCGAGGTTGAGACTGGCGCAGCGGATCGGCTCGATCGTGAGCAGCGGCTCGACCAGGGTGCTGTGGCCCCGAGCCTCGAGCTCACTGGCGAGCGTCGCGGCGTCGTCGCGCGGTCGTGTGATCAGCACCTGCACCTTGCAGCTCCTGCCTCGGGCCGCCGGCTTAGTCGAAGAAGTCCGGCCCGGCGCGAACCTTCAGCTCGCGACCGGCGTCCGAGCCGAGCGCCTCGCCATCCGCGATCGCGCCCATGCGCTCGGCACGCAGACAGACGCTGCCGTCCGGGCGCGCGATCAGGGCGCGAAGGTGCAGTAGCTCGCCTTCGAGCTCGGCGTAGCCCGCGATCGGGGTGCGGCAGGAACCGTCGAGCGCGGCAAGCAACGCACGCTCGGTCCGCACGCAGATGCTGGTCCCGGGGTGATCGATCGCCGCCAGCAGGGCGCGCGTCCGGTCGTCGTCAGCGCGGCATTCGATGCCGATCGCGCCCTGAGCGACCGCGGGCAGCATCACCTCGGGGGACAGCACGGTCCCGCCGGGGTCGATGCCTAGGCGCTTCAGGCCGGCGAGCGCGAGGAGCGTTGCGTCGACCTCGCCGGCCGCAAGCTTGCGCAGGCGCGTCTCGACGTTGCCGCGGAAGCCGACCACCTCAAGGTCGGGCCGGTGCGCTAGCAGTTGCGCCTTGCGCCGGGGCGATCCACTGCCGATCACCGCACGTCGCGCCAGAGCGTCAATGCCGCGGCCAGCGAGAGTGGCTGCGCCGCGGGCCAGCAGGACGTCGCGCGGGTCTTCGCGCTCGAGGATCGCGCCGATCACCAGCCCCTCGGGCAGCCAGGTCGGCAGGTCCTTCATCGAGTGCACGGCGAGGTCAAGCCGGCGCTCCAGAAGCGCCGCCTCGAGCTCCTTGCAGAACAGGCCCTTGCCGCCCAGCTCGGCGAGCGGCCGGTCGGCCAGCCGGTCGCCGCTTGTGCGGATCGCCACGATTTCGAGCGCGCCATGCTCGGCCAGCTCGGGATGCGCTTGCTCGAGGGCGGCGAGGGCCAGCGCCGCCTGGACGCGTGCCAGGGGCGAGCCGCGGGTGCCGATCCGGAGACGGGGCCTCATGGTCAAGATCTGGTTATAGCGGCCGCCGCCGACTATGTCCTGACATCATGTCCGAGAATGCCAGTAGCACCCGGTCGGCGGTCGTGCTCGGCATCGAGACCAGCTGCGACGAGACCGCCGTGGCGCTGGTCGATGCCGAGCGGCGGGTCCTGGCCGAAGCCCTCTACAGCCAGCTCGAGGCGCACGCGCCCTTCGGCGGGGTCGTGCCCGAGATCGCGGCGCGCGCCCATGTCGAGATCCTGGACCGCCTGATCACGCAAATCATGGCCGAGGCGGGCCTCGGCTTCGGCGACCTTGCCGGCATCGCCGCGACCGCCGGGCCGGGGTTGATCGGTGGTTTGATCGTCGGCCTGGTGACCGCCAAGGCGATCGCTGCGGTGCACCGTCTGCCGCTGCTCGCAATCAATCATCTGGAAGGCCATGCGCTGACCGCGCGGCTGACCCATGCGGCCGAGTTTCCCTATCTCCTGCTCCTGATCTCGGGCGGCCACTGCCAGCTTCTGGCAGTCGAGGGGGTCGGGCGCTACCGGCGGCTCGGCACCACGCTCGACGACGCGCTCGGCGAGGCGTTCGACAAGGCGGCCAAGATGCTGGGCCTCGGTTTTCCGGGCGGGCCGGCGCTCGAGCGGGCGGCGAGGGCAGGGGACCCGGAGCGCTTCGCCCTGCCGCGGCCGCTCCTCGGTCAGCCCGGCTGCCACTTCTCGTTCTCCGGTCTCAAGACCGCGCTCCGCCAGACCATCGAGCGGCTCGGAGCTGCCAGCCTCGAGCCGCCGGCGGTGAACGACCTCGCTGCCGGCTTCCAGGCCGCGGCCGGCGACATCCTGGTCGATCGCACGCGCCGCGCCGCCCTGATCTTTCGGGCCGGCTATCCGGTTGCCGACACGCTGGTGGTCGCGGGCGGGGTCGCGGCCAACGCTGATGTGCGCGCGCGGCTCGCGGAGCTGACTGAGGAGCTGGATCTGCGGCTGATCATCCCGCCACCCCGGCTTTGCACCGACAACGGCGTGATGATCGCCTGGGCCGGGCTCGAGCGCCTCGCCCTTGGCCTCACCGACGACCTCGCGGTCCCAGCCCGCGCCCGCTGGCCTTTGGACCCCACCGCCGCGCCGGCGCTCGGCGCCGGGGTCAAGGCGTAGTCGGGCAGAACGAGCGCCTTGAAGGCCTTCCGTCGGGAAGGTATGACCACTCTGACCATAACGGTGTGAGTGAGTGGCGATGGCGAGCTGGAAGGTCGCAGATGCCAAGGCGCGCTTCAGTGAGCTGATCGACAAAGCGCTGCGTGAAGGCGCACAGGAGATCACGCGCCACGGCAAACGCACCGTGGTCGTGGTCGCGGCCGAGGAGTGGGATCGCAAGGCGCGCCGGCACGGAAACCTGGTCGAGTTCCTCGACGCCTCGCCGCTCCGAGGCTCCGGTCTCGAGATCGAGCGGCTGCGGGATCGGCCGCGCGATGTCGAGCTGTGAGATATCTGCTCGACATCAACGTCATCTCGGAATGGATCAAACCGCGGCCGGATGCCGGCGTCGTCGCCTGGCTGGCTGGCGCCGACGAGGACGATCTCTATTTGAGCGTGTTGGCGTTCGCCGAGATCCGCCTCGGCACTGAGCTGCTGCCAGAGGGGCCTAAGCGCAGGCGGATCGGGGCATGGCTCGACGACGATCTCGCGGCGCGATTCGAGGGCCGGATCATCGGCATCGACCGTGCGATCGCCGAGGCGACCGCGACACGCGGGCGCTGTTTGACGGCCGGCGGGTGCGTCGGTTCGAAGCGATCCGCGAGCAGGCGGAGCGGCGCTTACAAGTGCTGGCGAGTGCGCGCACGCTCGACGATCTGCGGGCATTGCGGAGCAATCGGCTCGAGGCGTTGAGCGGCGATCGCCACGGCCAGTTCAGCATCCGCATCAACCTGCAGTGGCGGGTCTGCTTCAGATGGCAGGAGGGCGACGCCTGGGACGTTTAGATCGTCGACTGCCATTGACTGCGGAGGGAGTACATGCCCGAGGCCGTCCAGTGTAAAATGCGACCGGTCCATCCCGGCGAGGTCCTGCGCGAGGAGCTGGCCGAGCTCGGTCTGTCGGCCCGGGCGTTCGCCGGGGCGCTCGGCATCCCGGTCAACCGGGTTACCCAGATCCTGAATGGCAAGCGGGGCATCAGCGCCGACACGGCGCTACGTCTCGCACACTATCTCGGCAGCTCGGCCGAGTTCTGGATGGACCTGCAGAGCGCCTACGAGTTGCGGCGGGCTCGCGCGGATGTGGGCGAGACCATCGCCCGCACCGTCACCCCTCGCGCCGCCTGAGCGGCAGTGCGGACCCAGGCTGGCCGGATCGACCCATCGCGCATATGAGCAGCTACGAGGACTACGACCGCGCCGCGGCCGGGTACGACCGCACCCGCGGGCCAGTCGGGCTCAAGATCATCGTCGGCTGCCTGGCGCAGGGTCCGACGCCGCTCAGCCAGATGACGCTGCTCGATGCCGGCTGCGGCACCGGCAACTACAGCGCTGCCCTGCTCGCCCACGTCGCGCGAATCGAGGCGTTCGACCTGTCGGCCGGCATGCTCGACGTGGCCAGGCGGAAGCTGGCCGACTTGGCCGCCCGCAATCGCGTGGCCTTTCACCAGGGCTCGATCGACGCCCTGCCGCTTGCGGACGGCGCGGTCGAGGGCGTGATGGTGAACCAGGTCCTGCATCATCTGCCGGACGACCCGGCGGCCGGCTGGCCCGCCCACCGCAGGGTCTTGCGCGAGCTCGCCCGAGTGCTCAAACCGGGCGGGATCTGCGTGATCAACAGCTGCTCGCACACCCAGATCGAGCAGGGCTTCTGGGCCTACCACCTGATCCCGGCGGCGCGCGATGCCATTCTGGCGCGGCTGATGCCGCTCGATCAGCTCGAGGCGGCGCTCCGCGAGGCGGGTATCGAGTACCGCGGCCGTTTCGTCCCGGTCGATGCGGTCCTGCAGGGCCCCGGCTATTTCGATCCGCGCGGGCCGCTCCGGCAGAGCTGGCGCGCAGGCGATTCGATCTGGGCGCTGGCCAGCGCAGCCGAGCTCGCCGCAGTCGAGCATACCCTGCAGGAGCTCGACCGGCAGGGCGCGCTCGAGGCGTATCTGCGCGAGCATGACGCAAGGCGGCCGGACATTGGCCAGATCACGCTGCTCTATGGCAGCAAGGACTGATCGGCCCCGAATTCGCGCCGCAGGATGGCCCGGGCGAGCGCCCCGATCTCGCCGGCGAGTGGCCGGTCCTCGGTGAGGAAGGCACCGTAGCGCCGGACTTCGCGCAGAGCTGCCGCCAGTCGCGGACTGGTCTCGAGCGGGCGCCTGAGCTCGATGCCCTGAGCGGCGGCGAGCAGCTCGATCGCGATGATGTGGGCCGCGTTCTCGACCATCTCGAGCAGGCGCCGCGCGGCGTAGGTCGCCATGCTGACGTGGTCCTCCTGGTTGGCCGAGGTCGGCCGGCTGTCGATCGCGACCGCGTGCGCGAGGTGCTGGTTCTCGCTCGCCAGGGCGGCAGCTGCGATCTGCGGGAGCATGAAGCCGGAATTGAGGCCGGGCGCGGGGGTCAGGAAGGCCGGCAGGCCGCTCAGGCCGGCATCGGTCAGGAGCGCGATCCGCCGCTCGGCGAGCGAGCCGATCTCGGCCAGCGCGAGCGCGATCTGATCGGCCGCGAAGGCGACCGGCTCGCCGTGGAAGTTGCCGCCGGAGAGGATCGCCTCGTCGTCCGCGAGGACCAGCGGGTTGTCGGAGACGCCGTTCGCCTCGCGCTCGAGGGTGGCCCCGGCGCTCTCGAGCAGCTCGAGACAGGCCCCCATGACCTGCGGCTGGCAGCGCAGGCTGTAGGGGTCCTGCACGTGCTCGCACTCGATCAGATGGGAGGCGCGGATGGCGCTGCCGGCGAGCAGGCCCGCGAGCCGCCCGGCGACCCGGATCTGGCCCGGCTGGCCGCGCACGCGGTTGAGCCGGGGATCGAACGGCACGTCGCTGCCGAGCGCCGCGTCGACGCTCATCGCGCCAGCGATCAGCGCGGCATCGAAGACGGCGGCGGCGCCAAACCAGCCGGCCAGCGCGAGCGCGCTCGAGACCTGAGTCCCGTTGAGCAGCGCGAGCCCCTCCTTGGCGGCCAGGGTCAGGGGCGCCGCGCCGACCGCGCCAAGGACGTCGACAGCCGGCTGTGCCCGGCCGGCGTGACGGATCTCGCCCTGGCCCAGGAGGCAGCCGGCGAGATGGGCGAGCGGGGCGAGGTCGCCCGAGGCGCCGACCGAGCCCTTGGCCGGGATCACCGGCAGAGCGTCGTGGTCGAGGAGTGTCACGAGAAGCTCGATCGTCTCGCGCCGCACGCCGGAATAGCCGCGGGCGAGACTCGCCGCCTTGAGCGCGAGGACCAGTCGAACCACCGGGTGGGGCAGGGCAGGGCCGATGCCGCACATGTGCGAGAGCACCAGGCGCCGCTGCAGCTCCTCGATCTGATCGGCGGAGATCCGCGTGGTCGCGAGCTTGCCGAAGCCGGTGTTGACGCCGTACACGGCGGCCTCGCCCCGCGCCGCCCGCCCGACCACCCGCGCCGCCCCGTCGACCAGTGGCCAGCACGAGGCGGCGAGCATCACGCGCACCGGTCCGGCCATGATCCGGCGGAGCTGGGTCAGGCTGAGCTCAGCCGGGGTCAGCGTAACGACGCGATCTGGGCTCACGTCCGGGGTCTCTGCCACGAAGCCTCCGCCGCCGGCTGTTCATCGGCTCAGAGCCTAGTGGCGCCGCTACTGTGGAGCAAGCGTCAGGCCCGCCGAGCGCTGGTGCGCCGGACCGTTCTTCAGCGGAGGCTTTGCCGCGCGAGCCCGGCCAGCTATAGAGGGGCGTCCGCCAAGTTAGAGGGTCCGATGTCGCCAACTCAGCCAGCTTCCGACCTGCAAGCCAGCCCTGTCCGGGGTTTCTTCGGCCGCTCTCTCGCCCAAGACGATCCCGAGATTGCATCCGCGATCGGCGGGGAGTTGGCGCGTCAGCAGAACCAGATCGAGCTGATCGCGTCGGAGAACATCGTGAGCCCGGCGGTGCTGGAGGCCCAGGGTTCGGTGCTGACCAACAAATACGCCGAGGGCTATCCGGGCAAACGCTACTACGGCGGCTGCGAATACGTCGACGTCGCCGAAGCGCTCGCGATCGAGCGGGCGAAGCGCCTGTTCGGCTGCCGCTTCGCCAACGTCCAGCCGCACAGTGGTGCGTCGGCCAACCTCGCCGTGCTGTTCGCGCTCGCAAAGCCCGGCGACGTCATTCTCGGCATGTCGCTCGCCGCCGGGGGCCATCTCACCCACGGCGCGCCGCCCAACTTCTCGGGCAAGTGGTTCCAGGCGATCGGCTACGGCGTGCGCCGCCAGGACCACCGGATCGACCTCGACCAGGTGCGGGATCTCGCCCGCGAGCATCGGCCGCGGCTGATCATCGCCGGCGGCTCGGCCTATCCGCCGATCATCGATTTCGCGGCATTTCGGGCGATCGCCGACGAGGTCGACGCTCATCTCATGGTCGACATGGCCCATTTCGCGGGCCTGGTCGCAGCTGGCGTCCACCCAAGCCCGTTCCCGCACGCCCATGTGGTCACCAGCACGACCCACAAGACGCTGCGTGGCCCGCGCGGCGGCCTGATCCTGGCCGACGACGAGGCGATCGGGAAGAAGATCAACTCGGCGGTGTTCCCCGGCTTGCAGGGCGGGCCGCTGATGCACGTGATCGCCGCCAAGGCGGTGGCCTTCGGCGAGGCGCTCCGGCCCGACTTCAAGCTCTACGGTCGCCAGGTGGTCGACAACGCCAAGGCGCTCGCCGAGGCGATCGCCGAGGCCGGCCTCGATCTGGTCGCTGGCGGCACCGACACGCATCTGATGCTGGTCGACCTGCGGCGCATGGGTCTGACCGGCCGGGCGGCCGAAGCGAGCCTCGAGCGCGCGCACATCACCTGCAACAAGAACGGCATCCCCTTCGACCCCGCGCTCCCGACCGTGACCTCGGGTATCCGGCTCGGCAGCCCGGCCGCCACCACACGCGGCTTCGGCGTGGTCGAGTTTCAGAAGACCGGCCGGCTGATCGCCAAGGTGCTGCGCGGCCTGGTCGCCCACCCGGACGACAACGGCGCCACCGAGACCGCGGTCCGGGCCGAGGTGGAGGCGCTCTGCGCCCGCTTCCCGATCTACGCCGGCCTGGCTTAGCCAGGCGAGATTCGCCGTGCGCTGTCCCTTCTGCGGCTCGGACGACAATCAGGTCAAGGACTCGCGCCCGGTCGAGGAGGGCGGGGCGGTGCGCCGGCGCCGGCAGTGCAACGCCTGCGGTGCCCGCTTCACCACCTTCGAGCGGATCCAGCTGCGCGAGCTGACCGTGATCAAGCGCGACGGCCGCCGGGTGCCATTCGATCGCGAGAAGTTCAAGCGCTCGATCATGATCGCGACGCGCAAGCGCGGCGTCGACGAGGAGCGGATCGAACGCCTGGTCAACGGTATCGTGCGCGAGGTCGAGATCACCGGCGAGACCGAGATCGACGCCAAGCGTCTCGGGGCGCTGGCGATGAAGCGGCTCGCCGAGCTCGATCAGGTGGCCTACGTCCGCTTCGCTTCGGTCTATCAGGAGTTCACCGGTGCCAAGGACTTCGAGCGGTTCATCGCGCGCATGACCAGCGAGACCGAAGCCGAGGACGCTGCTGCCGCCCGACCCGATGCCGATGCCGCTGCTGGATGAGGGCGACGCGCATTTCATGGCGCTGGCGCTCCGTCTGGCGGGCCGCGGCCTTGGCCGCACCTGGCCGAACCCGGCTGTCGGCTGCGTGGTGGTCAAGGACGGCCGCATCGTCGGCCGCGGCTGGACCCAGCCGGGCGGGCGGCCGCACGCCGAAGTCGAGGCGCTGAGGCGGGCCGGCGATCAGGCGCTCGGCGCCACCGTCTACGTCAGCCTCGAACCCTGCGCCCACTACGGCCGCACGCCGCCCTGCACCATGGCGCTGCTCCACGCCGGCGTGCGCCGGGTCGTGGCCGCGATCCAGTGCGCCGACCGGCGGGTCGACGGCAAGGGTATCGCGCAGTTGCGCCAGGCGGGGGTCGAGGTGACGCTCGGCCTGATGCGCGCCGAGGCCGAGGCCCTGAATGCCGGGTTCTTTCTCAGGGAACGAAACGGGCGGCCTCTGGTCACGCTCAAGCTCGCGACCTCGCTCGATGGCCGGATCGCGACCCGCTCCGGGGCGAGCCAGTGGATCACGGGCGAGGAGGCGCGCGCCCGGGCCCACTGGCTGCGCGCGACCCACGACGCCATCATGATCGGCAGCGGCACGGCGCTCGCTGACGACCCATCGCTCACCTGCCGTCTGCCGGGGCTCGAGGACCGCTCGCCCGTGCGGGTCGTGCTCGACGGCCGTCTGCGCTTGCCCGAGACCGCCCGGCTCGCGCTGACCGCCAATGAAGTGCCGACCTGGCTCGTGACCCGGCGGCCCGCCGGCCCGCGCGATCGCGTCGAGGCGTTGCGCCGGCTCGGCGTCGAGCTGATCGAGGTCAAGGCGGACCGCGGCGGCGGTCTCGCCCTGGATGAAGTCCTGGCGGTCCTGGCCGGGCGCGGCATCACGCGGGTCCTGGTCGAAGGCGGCGCCCGACTGGCGACCGCCCTGTTGCGCCGGCGCCTGATCGACCGCCTGGTCTGGTCTCAGGCGCCGATGATCATCGGCGGCGATGGCCTGGCGGCAATCGGCGCGCTCGGGATCGAGACGATCGCCGAGGCGATCCGCCTTGCGCGCTCGGGCAGTGAGACGCTGGCGCAGGATGCGCTCCACGCTTATATCGTCGAGTCTCGGGGGGAAGGATGTTCACCGGAATCATCACCGACGTCGGTCGGATCGTCGAGGTCGCCGAGGACCGCGCCGAGAACGGCGGCCGGCGGCTGACCATCGAGACCCGGTTGCCGCTGGCCGAAATCCCCCTCGGCGGCTCGATCGCCACCTCGGGCATCTGCTTCACCGCGGTCGCCAAGGACGCCGACTGGTTCACCGTCGAGGCCTCGGGCGCGACGCTCGAGGTGACCACCGCCGGCCGCTGGCAGCAGGGCGAAAGCGTCAACCTCGAGCGCTCGCTCCGGATCGGCGACGAGATGGGTGGCCACATCGTGTTCGGGCACGTCGATGCGGTCGGCACGGTTCGGGCGCTCGAGCCGGTCGGCGACTCGCACCGTCTCGAGGTCGCCGTGCCGGCGAGCCTCGCCCCCATGATCGCCGTCAAGGGCTCGATCGCGGTCGACGGCATCTCGCTCACGGTCAACGAGGTGAGGGGCGCTACTTTCTCCGTCAACATCATCCCCCACTCCTGGCGCTGCACCAATCTGCCCGAGCGGCGCGTCGGCGACCCCTTGAACATCGAGGTCGACATGCTGGCCCGCTACGTCGCCCGTCAGCTGGCCTTCCGGGCGCAGGCCTGAGCTTCGCATGGACGCGATGTCGTTCGCCGATTTCCTCTCCTCGATCGACGAGATCGTCGAGGACGCGAAGGCGGGCCGGATGTTCGTTCTGGTCGACGACGAGAGCCGCGAAAACGAGGGTGACCTGGTCATCCCGGCCGAGCACTGCAACGCCGAAGCGATCAATTTCATGGCCAAGCACGGCCGCGGCCTGATCTGTCTGGCCCTGTCCAGACGTCGGGTCGAGGGGCTCGGCCTGCCGCTGATGGCGCACGGCAACGAATCGCGCCTCTCGACCGCGTTCACGGTCAGCATCGAGGCGCGCGAGGGCATCACGACCGGCATCTCCGCCGCCGATCGGGCGCGCACCATCCGGGTCGCGATCGATCCCAAATCGACCCGCGCCGATCTGGCCACGCCAGGGCACATCTTCCCGCTGATGGCGCGCGAGGGCGGCGTGCTGGTGCGCGCCGGCCACACCGAGGCGGCGGTCGACATCGCCAGGCTCGCCGGGCTCGACCCTTCGGGCGTGGTCTGTGAGATCATGAACGACGACGGCACCATGGCGCGGCTGCCGGACCTGGTCGCCTTCGCCCAGCGCCACGGCCTCAAGGTCGCCAAGATCGCCGATCTGATCTCCTACCGGCTGAGCCGCGACCGGCTGGTCGAGCGCGACCTCGCGACCACGCTCCACACCCGCTTCGCCGGCGACTTCCGGCTGCAGATCTACACCAACGTGCTGACCGGGGTGGAGCATCTCGCCCTGGTCAAGGGTGATCTCGAGGTGCCCGGCCCGGTGCTGGTCCGGGTCCACGCGCTCAACGTCCTGGAGGATGTGCTCGGCGAGGACAACGACGGGCGCGGCGGCCAGCTGCGCGCCGCCATGGAGGTGATCAACTCGGCCGGCCGCGGCGTGCTGGTGTTGATCCGCGAGCCGTCGCCGACCAGCATCTCGGATCGGATCAAGGCGCGTCTCGGGCACCCCGTGGTCGGTACGCCGCCGCTGCGCGATTACGGGATTGGCGCGCAGATTCTCAAGGACCTCGGCGTCAGCGACATGATTCTTCTGTCCAACACCGAGCGCCCGATCATCGGGCTCGAGGGCTATGGCCTGCGCGTGGTCGAGCAGCGCCATCTGACGCCGCGGGGCGGCGCGTGAACGGCGGACATCCAACCGGCGGCCGGCCGCCCGGTGATCAGCCGCACCTCCTGATCGTCGAGGCGCGCTTCTACGACGAGATCGCCGATCGCCTGCTCGATGGTGCGAGCCGTGCGCTCCGGGCGGCCGGCGCCACGTTCGACAAGGTCACCGTGCCGGGCGCGCTCGAGGTGCCGGCTGCGATTCGCCTCGCGCTCGACACCGGCCTGTACGACGCCTATGTCGCGCTCGGTTGCGTGATCCGGGGCCAGACCAGCCACTATGACATCGTCGCCGGCGAGAGCGCGCGCGGCCTGACCGAGCTCGCGGTGCACCACCGCGCCCTGATCGGCAACGGCATCCTGACCACGGACAATGGCAATCAGGCGCACGCGCGCGCCGATCCGGACGGCAAGGACAAGGGCGGTGGTGCCGCCCGCGCCGCGCTCGCGCTGTTGCAGCTGAAGGCGTGCTTTCGGTGATGACCCGGCGGCGCGCCGCCCGCTTCGGCGCGATTCAGGCGCTGTTCCAGATCGAGCTCTCGGGAGCCGACGTCGAGGCGGTGATCGCCGAGTTCCAGGCGCATCGCCTGGCCGACCTGCTCGAGCCGCTGGAGGGGAGCGGACCCGCGCCCAGCGTCGACCGGGAATGGTTTGCGGCGCTGACGCGCGGCGCCTGGCAGCGGGCGCCCGAGCTCGATCCGCTGATCGAGGCGACGCTGGCTGAAGGCTGGACGCTCGCCCGGGCTGGTTACCTGCTGCGCGCGTGCCTGCGGGCCGGCGCGTTCGAGCTCGCCGCGCGACCCGACGTCCCGGTGCGGGTCGTGATCAACGAATACATCGAGCTGGCCCACGTCTTTCTCAGCAGGGACGAGGCCGGATTCGTCAACGCTGTGCTCGATCGGCTGGCCCGACAGCTGCGCCCGGGCACCGAGCCGAGTGCGGCGGCGCCGGCCTGCGCCTGAGGACCGCGACCCATGCCCGAGGGTGAGTTCGAGTTCATCGCAAGACGGCTGCGCCCGCTCGCCGCCGGAACGCCGGGTGCGCTCGATCTCCTCGACGATGCCGCGCTGCTCGACCCACCGGCCGGGATGACGCTGGTCCTGACCAAGGACGCCATGGTCGAAGGCGTGCATTTCCTGGCCGAGGATCCCACGGCGCAGATCGCCAAGAAGCTGCTCCGGGTCAATCTGTCCGATCTCGCCGCCATGGGCGCAACACCGCTCGGCTATCTGCTCGCCCTGGCGCGGGCCAAGGGGACGCCCGACGCCTGGCTCGCGGACTTCTGCCGGGGCCTGGCCGAGGATCAGGCGGAGTTCGGGGTCGGCCTTCTGGGCGGTGATACGGTCTCGACGCCAGGGCCGCTCACCCTCTCGCTGACCGCCGTCGGCCAGGTGCCCAAGGGCAAGGCCCTGAGGCGTGGCGGTGCGAAACCGGGTGACGACGTC
>JBKPDM010000273.1:0-2842 GCA_046727895.1 Pseudomonadota bacterium
TGACCGTGCTGCTCGGTGTGCTGCTCTACGCGGTCTTCATGATCGCAGGAGCGCCTCTGATCGCTGCGGCCTACAGCGATCCTCGGCTTGAGCATCTCGTGTTCCTGGCGGCCCTTGGCTGCCTGGTTGTGCCCTTCGGCATCCCTTATCTCACCCTTCTGCAAAAGGCGCTCGAATTCAATGTGATCGCAAAGGTCGAAGTGGTGTCGGCCGTCGCCGGCCTGCTGGCCATGATTGCGGCGATCGTGCTCGGTTACCGACTGGAATCCCTGGTCATCTCGCTGTCCGTGAACAACCTCGTCAAGACGCTTATGTTCGTCAATGCCGGCATCAGGGGCTGGCGCCCACGATTCTACTTGAATATCTCGGAGTCGATGTTCTTCCTGAAGTTTGGAGGTTATCAGATCGGAATCCGATTGCTTGAATATACGATCGCGCGCATGGACCGATTCCTGATCAGCGTCTTCCTGGGTGTGGATGCCCTCGGCTACTACAGTCTGGCATGGAACTGCGTGGTCGATCCGGTGTTGCGGATCAATCCGATCGTCACCCGCGTGCTGATCGCGGTGTTCGCCAAGATTCAGGATCAGCCGGACAGCCTGAAGCGCGGCTTCCTCAACCTGATCGAGCTGGTCGCGATGATCAACATGCCGATCGCCGCGGGCGCCGCGGCGCTGGCGCCGGTCGCGGTGCCGCTGATTTTCGGGCCTGAATGGAGCCCGGCGGTGCCGATTCTGCAGATCCTGGCGATCGTGGCTGCCGCCACCGCGGTCGGCAACCCCACAGGCGCTCTGGTCTTCGCCAAGGGGCGCGCCGATCTGGGCTTCCGCTGGAACGTGGTCGCCCTGATCGCCGAGGCGCCGATCCTGCTCTTGGCCGCGCACTCGGGCTCCATCCTGGTTCTGACGGGCACCCTGGCCGGATTGCAGGTCTTTGTGCTTGGCGGCATTTACTGGCTCCTGTACCGGCCCTTGCTCGGGCCCTGCCTTGGCGAGTGGCTCCGACGGATCGCGGGTCCGCTCGCCTTCTCGATCGTCATGGCGCTGGTCGTCGGCGCGGCCGCCAAGGAGCTCGATCTGCACGGCGTCGCCGGCATCGCCCTGCTCGTGGCGCTCGGTGCCCTGGTCTATGGCGCGCTTTACGCGCTGCTCCGTCGCGACATGCTGATTTATGCCACCAGACTGACCCTGGCCCGCTGAGGGTGAAGGACGGTTTCCTGGCTCGCCGCTTCTCGGTCAAGCGCAGCACTGTCGCGGGCGGCAACCGAGTGACGTTCAGGTCTACGCTCTCTTCGCTAACCGAGTGTTGCCAGCAGATGACGTCACCAAGAACTGCCCAATTCATTTCCCAGCGATACCGAGAGGATAGGATCGCGTCGTGATTGGGCAAGCGATTAACTATGGGGCCGGTCGGCCGCCGGCGCAACCTCGTTAGGGGCGCAGGCCCTGAGACCTGCGCTTGACAGCGCCCGCAGGCTGACTAAGAGAGACCGCGGACGAAGGGGCAGTCGCCGGGACATGAGTGACCGCATCGCGCTCTTCACCCGTGATCTGGCGGGCGGCGGCATCGGGCGCGTGATCGTCAATCTGACCGGCGGCTTCGCCGAGCGTGGCCATCCCGTCGACGTCGTTCTGGCCCGCCGCCGCGGCCCCTATCTGACGCAGCTCGCGCCCGGCGTCCGGGTGCTTGATCTGGGGGTTGACCGCACGCTCTGGTGCGTGCCAGGCTTGGTTCGTTATCTACGGCACGCGCGCCCACGGGCGCTGATCGCCTGCGCCGACGGGGCCAATGTCATCGCCCTCTGGGCGAAGCGCCTGGCGGGCGGTCCGACCCGGGTGCTGATCAGCACGCATACCAACCTCTCGGAGAACGCGCGCCGAGCGCGCGAGACCAGAGGGCGGCTGATGCCGCACTTCGCGCGCCGCTTCTACCGCTGGGCCGATCACGTGATCGCCGTCTCGGAGGGCGTGGCAGCCGACCTGGCCGAGACGGCCCGCTTGGACCGACAACGGATCCGGGTCATCTACAACCCTGTCGATACCTCGAACATCGTGGAACACGCCAAGGAGCCGCTGGCGCATCCCTGGTTCGGCGCGGGCGAGCCGCCGGTGATTCTGAGCGCGGGCCGCCTCACCCGGCAGAAGGACTATCCAACCCTGATCCGCGCATTCGCCGCGGTGCGGGAGCGGCGCGCAGCGCGGCTGATGATTCTGGGCGAGGGCGAGGATCGCGCGGGGCTCGAGGCGCTGGCGCGGGAGCTCGGCTGCGCCGCCGATTTGTGCCTGGCCGGCTTCGTCGCCAACCCCTACCCGTACCTGGCGGCCGCGCGCCTGTTCGTCCTGAGCTCCGCCTGGGAGGGTTTCGGCAATGTGCTGATCGAAGCCCTGGCGCTCGGCACTCCGGTGGTCGCCACCGACTGTCGGTTCGGACCGAGCGAGATCCTGGAGGGCGGCCGCCTGGGACGGCTGGTGCCCGTTGGCGATGTCGAGGCGCTCGCCGACGCCATGGCCGCTAGTCTCGCCGCTCCGCCGCCGGCCGAGGCGGGCATCCGGCGCGCGCATGACTTCGACCGGCTCGCGACGGCGGATCGCTATCTTGGTCTGATCCGCGCCGAGGGAGCGCAGGAGGGCTCGTGATGCCGAGGATCAGCGTGATCTCGTCGGTTTACGACGGCGCCGCCTACCAGGATCGAGCGGTGCCCAGCATCCCGCCCAGTCGCTCGTGGGCGGCTACCCGGCGGTGACCAATCTGATCGACTTCCGCCTGGCGATTGCGGTGGCCGCCCGGCGGCAGCCGATTCGCGAGGATGCACATCTGGCCGCTTGGTCGCTATGCCTACGGC
>JBKPDM010000274.1:0-2440 GCA_046727895.1 Pseudomonadota bacterium
CTGTGCCTACGACCGGCTTGGCAATGGTGCGGACCTCGATCACGCTGCCGGACTGGTAGTGCTTGACCAGCTGGAACTGGGTCAGCCTGTCCCGAGTAGCTGGCCGGTAGCCTTGTAGTCGGTCCAGTCCTTGAATCGGAAGCCGTACGCCTTGCCCTCGCGGGCGCGGAAGAATGCGATCAGCTCGTCCAGCTGCGCCTGGTTCTTGAGCCCGCTCGCGACATCCCAGCGACCGCGGGCCTCGGCCCAGTCGACGTTGCGCTGCTCATGACCCGCGCCGGTCACAACGACCGTGGTCGCGAACTCGGGCCCGCCCATCGCGCCGTAGGCGATGTTGTCCGGGAACCGGACCTCGTGGAAGCCGCTCATTCGGCAACCTCCACCCGACGCTGGTTCGGCCTGTAGGCTGGAGGAGCGTTGGTTCCGTGCCGCCGTCGTGATCGCCAAGGCCGCTTGCCCTGCGAGGGCCACGATGAGACCAGCGGGGCGACGGTGGCCGGGAGACCGCGACGGGCTACAGGAAGACGCGCCGCGGGCTGCCACCCGGAGCGCCGATGAATGAGCACCCCGCCAGGGCTCCCGGCAGTCGGGATGATAACCCGCGAGGAGGAGACCAGACCATGCCGGTGATGGTCGGCGTCGACTGGGGCGGCGCTGCGCACGCCGTTTGCGTGATCGATGCCCAGGGACAGGTCCTGGACCGTTTTGTCGTCGGCCATGATCGCGCCGGCCTGGAGACGCTCATCGCGCGCCTGCAAAAGCACGGGGCAGCGGCCGCCATCCCGGTCGCGATCGAGCGGCCCTCCGGCCTGCTGGTCGACGCGCTGCTGGCAGCCGACTTCCTCGTCATCCCAATCCATCCCAACCTGCTCAAGGCGTGCCGGCCCCGCTACCGCGCCGTCGCCGCCAAGAGCGATCCTGGCGACGCCTTCATTCTGGCCGACATCCTGCGCACCGACGGTCACCGCCTGCGCCCGCTTGCGCCGCAGTCCGACGCCATCAAGGCTCTGCGCGGCTTGGTGCGCGGCCGCGACGATCTGGTCCGCGCGCGCGTCGCCCTGGCCAACCAGCTGAGCGGCGTGCTGGACAGCTTCTGGCCCGGCGCCGCCCGGATCTTCAGCGATCTCGCCAGTCCGATCGCGCTCGCCTTCCTCGAGCGCTATCCCGCGCCCGATGCCGCGGCCCGCCTCGGACCCAAGCGTCTGGCCGGCTTCCTTGCCCAGCATCGCTATTGCGGCCGCCGCTCCCCCGCAGCCCTGCTCGAACGCCTGCGCAGCGCCCCCGACGGGCGCGCCGGCGAGGCCGAGACCGAAGCCAAGGGCGAGCTCGTGCGCGCGCTTGCGCGTGCCCTGCAGGCGCTGATTGCCGAGCTCGCCCAGCTCACCAGCCGCGTCGAGCACCTGGTCGGCGACCTGCCCGACGGCCGGATCGTCATGTCCTTCCCCAGAGCCGGCCGGGTGTGCGCCGCCCAGATCCTGGCCGAGCTCGGCGACGTGCGCGCGCGCTTCCCGACCGAGGACCAGTTCGCCGCCGAGGCCGGCGTCGTCCCCGTCACCTATCAGAGCGGCAAGTCCAAAGGTGTCGGCTGGCGCTGGGCCTGCAAAATGGCCGACAACTCCCGCCACCAGAGCCCCTGGGCCGCCGACGTCTACCGGCGCGCCCGCGGCTGCAATCACCCCCACGCGGTCCGCATCCTCGCCCGCGCCTGGGCGCGTGTCCTTTGGCGCGCCTGGACCGACCGCATCCCCTACGACCCGGGCCGACACCGGGGTGCGCAAGCGCTCCCCGCCTGAGCCCACGCCGGCCTTCCCAGGTCGCCGTCCCCCCCGTGCCGATCTCCGCGCCGATCGGCAGGGGCTGGAGGACGCTGTCAAGGATCGCCGCAGGCGACCGGCGCCGCCGCCGGCGCGAAGCGTCCTTGATGGCGTCCTCCAGCCCCTGCCACCCTCGCAACCAGAGGGGGGGTTGACACAGGAAGTCTCACGGCAGGATCTCCACGGTGCGCTCGCCCGGGAAACCACGCCCGACCTGCGCGCTGATCTGGTAGACGACGAAGCTCAGCTCGGTCTGCGCGCCGCCGAAATCGGCCAACTGCATGCCCGAGGTATAGGTGAAACTGGTGGTCGTAATCGCGATCTCGGTGCGCAGCACAGCGCCGCCCGGGCCGTCCAGGATCTCCAGGTCGTACTGCTCGCTGTCCTCGGCAAGCGGCACCTCGCCGCTGCCGTCGATCAGCTCACCACTGACCCGGGTGCGGCGCTGCCAGGACAACGTGACGTTCGAGCCCCAGCTCCCGGTTGCCTTGAGCTGCGCCGGGGCGTACGGCTTGAGGTCGTTGCCCGCGAGCGTCAGCTGCGCGGTGCGCGCGTCCCGGAGCTCACCGCCGCGACCGACCGCGCGGTAATGAAGCATGTCCCTCAGGCGGTCGAGGCCGAGGGGC
>JBKPDM010000275.1:0-2918 GCA_046727895.1 Pseudomonadota bacterium
GGCGTGCCGCGATCCGGTCCCAGGGCTTCAGCGTGCGAGTCGCCGTGTGCTCGCTGACCCGCACCGGCTCGCCGCCGCGGATCAGGTCGCGGGCGAGGAAAGACTCGCCCGGCCGGATGTCGCTCGCCTCATAGAGGCTGAGCACCGAAGCGCGGAGGGTGCTCATATAAGCCTTGTTCATCGCCTTTTCGTTCCAGCCGCGGCGCTTGAGATAGTCGTCGACGATGTTGCCTGCGCCTTCGACCTCGCGGGTCAGGAAATCCTCGAAGGCGCAGCCCCAAAGGGTCATCGCCCAGTGATCGCCGATCACGTCGCCAAGCTCATCGAGCGGCACATCAGCCTTGTCGCAGGCGGGGCCCAGGTGGCGCTCCAGTAGCTCTCCGAACGCGTCGCCCCATGGTTCGCGGCGCAGCCATTTGATCAGGCCTGAGAGGGTGTCGGATGAGGGCATGACAGTCGCTTCCCTCCAATTCGCTCCCGCGCCCCAGAGACCGTCGAAGCCGTTTGGGGGCGACGCGGGTGTAAGGCGATGCCATCGCGGCCTTTCGGCTTCACGCGGGCTTGTGTCGCCGAAGCCGGGTCAAGATCGGGAGTGCCTTTTGGCGCGGCGCGGAGTCTCTCGCACCAACACCACCCTCCCTCAGACCAGGATTTTCCAGATAGTTGAATGGTTGATGATCTTATCCCCAGATTTTGCTATTGGATTCCAGCCAGGCACAGGGTAGTGCGCGGCCTCCGCTTCGTCGACGGCGAGCCCAACATCCAGGACGCCGCCTAATGGCCCACCGTCCACAACATTGACGATAGCTCCTCCCCCGATCGCCCGGGGCTACAGCCAGCGTGAGCCAG
Source organism: Pseudomonadota bacterium (assembly GCA_046727895.1). GTDB lineage: Bacteria > Pseudomonadota > Alphaproteobacteria > Geminicoccales > Geminicoccaceae > DATAOG01. Next base: position 850 of record JBKPDM010000275.1, read on the forward strand.
TCGATCAGCTCCGTGAGGCCGCTGATTGCCTGATTGCCTAGGGTTATCGACTGCCATCTGCCATCGGCGTGCGGGGACGCGGTCTTCGATACATTCCGGAGCGCGAACCTGAGAGAAACCTTCAGATCCAGGGCCCGACACCGTAGATACCGTAATAGTAGAGGTGGGAATCATCATCAGAAGGCCCATAACCCTGGATGATCCGGTCGAGCATCCTGCCAATGGCGCTGCGCGGCTTCCCGGCCTCCAGCTGCTTCTTGACTTCGATCAGGGCGCGGTTGGAGCCGACCATGCGCCGGGCCATGATCGTCGCCACATAGAGCGCGGTGGTGGCATCGGTGCGCAGAAGGCTCGCGGCTTCGCCGACATGGAAGGTCGTGGGCTCCAGCGCCCGGACGTCCGCCGTGTGCGGTTCGCCCAGTAGCGCCGAGAGCTCGCCGAAGACCGCGCCCGGCTCGGTGATCTTACCGAGCTGAACGCCGTCCTTGACCACTTCGACGGCGCCCTCCTTGAGCACCAGCACCTTGCCCGTGGTCGAGCCGTCAGCGAGCACCGTGTCACCGGCCTGGTAGGTCTCGATCGGCAAAGCGGCCAGCCTTTGCCGCACGGCCTCGAGGTCGAGCAGGTCGGACATGTGGGAGCATTCCTGCTATCCGGATCCCCAAATCGCCTCCAATTCGAGACCACAGTTTGCGGCGGTTCGGGCCGGCGGGCAACCTCGCGTCACTCTTGACGATTTTCGGCTGGCTCACGCTGGCTGTAGCCCCGGGCGGTCGGGGGGGCCTGGGTGATCCGTGGGGGTGAGGTTGGAGACACCTTGAGAAAACCCCGACTCGCCTTCGAACGGTCAAGCCGAGGCCACCCTGGCACCGGATCTTCGATTGTCCGGACACCGTCCGCGAGCTGCACCGCGAGTTCGTACGCGCCGACTCGGACGTGGTTGAGGGCCGCCTGGCCAAGCCCCTCGCGCCGAGAATGTCCGCGACCCCTGGAGAAGGGCCGCGTCGGGGCTAAGGTGGTGCACAGTTTCCAGGCGCACTTTCGCCTCGACCGGGCGGCGCTGGAGCGGCATGTGCGCAGCATTGGCCGGGGCCTCGACGCGGCGGGCGTCGAGGCCCCGGCAGACGCGAAGGGTCATGATCCGGCGATCGGGATCGAGGCCGGTTTCAAAGACTGGGCATCGTCCACGTCGTTGTGGGGTCGAGCCCTTTTCGAATAACGCGAACGAAGGCCTCAGTTTGAAGCCGGGGGGCCGACCAACATGTGAGCCCGGCCGTTTCCCCCCGGAGAAACCGCTGATTGCCTGATTATTCGTTGTTGCAGGCCCAGCGCCAACCGACGCCTCTGGACTTGCCGCTCTGATAGGTGACGGGAGCGACGCCCGCCTCGGCGGCGAGCTGGTGCTCGGTCGGGAAGCGGGCGCGCACGTCGCCGAGCTCGGCCAGGATCTGGGCGGCGCAGATTTTGCCGGCTCTGGGGAACGACATGACGATCCGACCATCGGGCGGCGCGGCGATCGCGTGCTCGATGCGGCTGGAGAGCTTGGCGATCTCGGCGACCAGGGCTTGCAGAGTGCGCGCGAGCGCGCGCACGAGTTCTCCCTTGGCTTCGCCTTCCGCTTCGCCGGCGCCGCCTTCGGGGGCGCTGCGCAAGCGTTCGAGCAGGTCCTCAGGGGAGCGGCGCCCGCAATAGTGCTGGGCGAGGAAGCCGGCCAGGCGCTTGGGCCCGAGACGGGCGGCCGCTTCGGGCGTCGGATAGCGCTCGAGGAAGGTGAGCGCGATCGGGCTGGCTACGTCGGCGAAGATCACGGCGGCGCCGGGCCAGAAGCTGTCGAGCAGGGCGGTCAGCTGGTTGGCCAGGGCGACCCGCGTGCCGACCAGGTCGTCGCGGCCGCGCACCAGGCCACGCAGGGCTTTGATGGCGTCGGACTGGGGCGCGAGCGGGCGCAGGCGGTGGCCGTCGGTGCGCAGGATGTCCGCCAGGATGAAGGCGTCGCCCAAATCGCTCTTGGCGGCGACAGCCCGGTAGCGGGGCCGGCAGGCCTTGACCACGTTGGGGTGGATCGGGGT
>JBKPDM010000276.1:0-25118 GCA_046727895.1 Pseudomonadota bacterium
ATCCAGATGCTGCGGCGCACCAGGTGATCGACCACCGAGAGCAGCTGGCGGGCGCGATCGTCGCCCAGCTCGCCCAGCCGCTGTCGGAGCGTGGCGACGCGCGCGCGCTGCGCCCGGATCTGCGATTCGGTCCTCTGCGGCGCGCTCAGGATCTCGTCGACCAGCTCCGCGCCGACCTCGGCGCCGAGCGCCGTCGCCAGCTCGACCGCGAGCGCGTGGTGCTTGTCGGCGGCCAGGCGAAAGCCGAGGCCGAACTCGGCATTGTCCTCGAACAGCGAGTTCGACCAGGCAGGCCCCCGACCCTCCCGGTTCACCGTCCAGGGAGTGGTCGGCAGATTGCCGCCGTAAATCGACGAGCAGCCGGTCGCGTTGGCGACGATCAGCCGATCGCCGAACAGCTGCGAGATCAGCTTGAGATAGGGGGTCTCGCCGCAACCCGCGCAGGCGCCGGAGAATTCGAACAGGGGCTCGAGGAACTGCGAGCCGCGCACGGTGGAGAAATCGACCCGCGCCCGGTCGTTGACCGGCAGGCCATCGAAGAAGCGGATGTTGACCCGCTCGCCGTCCAGGACAGGCTCCTTCGGTTGCATGTTGATCGCCTTGACGCCGGTCTGCTCCTTGCTCTTGGCGGGACAGACCTCGACGCAGAGCGCACAGCCCGTGCAGTCCTCGACGTAGATCTGCAGCGTGTAGCGGGTATCGGGGAAGCCGCGGGCATCGATCGGCGCCGATTTGAACGATGCCGGCGCGTCGCCCAGCCGCGCCTCGTCGTAGAATTTGGAGCGGATCACGCTGTGCGGGCAGACGAAGCTGCAATTGCCGCACTGGATGCAGATGTCGGGCTCCCAGACGGGCACGAACTGGGAGACGTTGCGTTTCTCCCAGGCCGCCGTCCCGGCCGGGTAGGTGCCGTCCACCGGGAGCGCGCTGACCGGCAGCTCATCGCCGCGGCCGGCCATCATCATGGCGGTGACCTGCCGCACGAACTCCGGCGCCTCGGCTGGCACGATCGGCGGTAGTTCGTGCTCGCTGGTGACGCGCTCGGGCAAGCGCACGCGATGCAGATGAGCCAGCGTGTGGTCCACCGCCTCGAAGTTCTTGCGGACCAGCTCCTCGCCCTTCTTGCCGTAGGTTTTGCGGATCGCGTCCTTGATCTTGGCGATCGCCTTCTCCTGCGGCAGGACGCCCGAGATCGCGAAGAAGCAGGTCTGCATGATCGTGTTGATCCGCGTGCCCATGCCGCAGCGCTGGGCGACCGCGTAGCCGTCGATCACATAGAATTGCAGCCGCTTGTCGAGAATCTGCTGCTGCACCGGCCCCGGCAGCTGGTCCCAGACCTCGTCCGGGCCGTAGGGGCTGTTCAGGAGGAAGACCGCGCCCTCGGCGGCATTCCCCAGGACGTCGATCTTCTCGAGGAAGTTGAACTGGTGGCAGCCGATGAAGTTGGCCGAGCGGATCAGGTAGGTCGAGCGGATCGGCTCCGGCCCGAAGCGGAGATGGGAGACCGTCCGCGACCCGGACTTCTTGGAGTCGTAGACGAAATAGCCCTGCGCGTGGAACTCCGGATCCTCGCCGATGATCTTGATGCTGTTCTTGTTGGCGCCGACCGTGCCATCGGCGCCCAGGCCATAGAACATCGCGCGCACGACCGTGTCCGGCTCGATGTTGAAATCGGGATCGAAGGCCAGGCTGGTGTGGGCGACGTCGTCGTTGATGCCGATCGTGAAGTGATTCTTGGGCTCGGCCTCGGCGAGCTCGTCGAGCACCGCCTTGACCATGGCCGGCGTGAACTCCTTCGATGACAGCCCATACCGGCCGCCCACCACGCGCGGCATGCCGACGGTCGGCAGGCGGCCCTCGGCGAGCGCTTCGGCGAGGCTGCTCACCACGTCGAGATAGAGCGGCTCGCCCGCAGCGCCCGGCTCCTTGGTCCGGTCGAGCACCGCGATCGCCTTGGTCGAAGCGGGCAGCACCTCGAGCAGATGCCGCGCCGAGAACGGACGATAGAGGTGCACCTGGACGACGCCGACCGGATCGCCGCGGGCGGTGAGATGGGCGACCGTCTCGCGCGCGGTCTCGACCCCCGAGCCCATCAGCACGAGCACCCGCTCGGCCGCCGGATCACCAAAATAGTCGAAGGGCCGGTAGCGCCGGCCGGTCAGCCCGGCGAAGCGGTCCATGCAGCGGGCCACGATGTCCGGCGTCGCGGCATAGAAGCGGTTGACGGTCTCGCGCGCCTGAAAGTAGACGTCCGGGTTCTGCGCCGTGCCGCGAATGAACGGATGGTCCGGATTGAGGGCGCGCCGGCGATGGGCGAGGACCAGATCGTCGTCGATCATCGCCCGGATCTGGTCGTCGGCGAGCAGCGTCAGCTTGTTGACCTCGTGCGAGGTGCGAAAGCCGTCGAAGAAATGGACGAAGGGGATGCGCGCCTCGAGGGTCGCCGCCTGGGCGATCAGGGCGAGATCGTGCGCTTCCTGGACCGAGCTGGAGGCGAGCTCGGCGAACCCGGTCGGGCGCACCGCCATGACGTCGGCATGGTCGCCGAAGATCGAGAGACCCTGGGCGGCAAGCGAGCGCGCGGCGACGTGGAACACCGCGGGCGTCAGCTCGCCCGCGATCTTGAACATGTTGGGGATCATCAGGAGGAGGCCCTGCGAGGCCGTGAAGGTCGTGGTCAGCGCGCCGCTCTGGAGCGCGCCGTGAACCGCGCCCGCGGCGCCCGCCTCGCTCTGCATCTCCATCACATCGGGGATGTTGCCCCAGATGTTGGTCTTGCCCTCGCTCGCCCACTGATCGGCGAGCTCGGCCATCGGCGAGGACGGCGTGATCGGGTAGATGGCGCAGACCTCGTTCACCCGATAGGCGACGTAGGCCGCGGCCTCGTTGCCGTCGATCGTCACCTGCTCGCCGCTCGCTCGCTCGGGCCGAGCGCGCCGGGGCGCCTTGCGGGTGGTCGGTCGCTCTCGCTCGGCAGTCAGGGTGGTCGCCATCACGCGGGCTCCGGGATCATCTCGATGGCATGGCAGGGGCATTGCTCGAAGCAGATCGCGCAGCCCGTACAGAGGTCGTAGTCGTAGCGGTAGCGCTTGCCTGGGCCGAGCTTGATCACCGCCTTCTCCGGGCAGGCGCCGTAGCAGCCATCGCATTCGAAGCAGTTGCCGCAGGAGAGACACCGCCTCGCTTCGTACTGCGCCTCGCCCTCGGTCAGGCCGCCGATCACCTCGTCGAACGACGACACCCGCCGCGAAATGTCGAGCGAGCGCTGCTTTCGCTGCGCCGCGTCGGTGTAGTACCAGACGTGCAGCTTATCGAAGCTGGCCAGTTCGTGCTTTGCTAGCGGTTCGTACTTCGCCCCGCGCAGATAGGCATCGATGTGGCGGGCGGCCTTCTTGCCGTGGCCGACGGCCACGGTGACGGTGCGCTCCGAGGGCACCATGTCGCCGCCGGCGAACAGGCCCGCATGACCGGTCATCATGTTGTCGTCGACCTCGACCGTGCCGTCCGCCTTGAACTGGACGCCCGGCACCCGGCGCAGAAAGGCGGTGTCGGTCTCCTGGCCGAGCGCCATGATCAGGGCATCGGCCTCGAGGGTTTCGAACCTGCCGGTCGGCTGCGGCCGGCCGCTCTCGTCAACCTCCATGACCTCGACCGTGAAGGTGGTCTGGTCGATTGCCTTGATTGTGCGCAGCCAGTGGATCTTCACCCCCTCCTCGATGGCCTCGTCAGCCTCGAAGCCGTGCGCGGGCATATGGGCGCGGTCGCGCCGGTAGATGATCAGCGCCTCTTCCGCGCCGAGTCGCTTGGCGACCCGGGCCGCATCCATCGCCGTGTTGCCGCCGCCGTAGATCGCGACCCGGCGGCCGAGTTTCGGCGTCGCGCCGGTTTCCACCTCCTTCAGGAAGCTGACCGCGTCCAGCATCTTGCCGGCGTCGCGCGCCGGGATGTCGGTCCGCTTGCTGAGATGCGCGCCGACCGCGATGAAGGCCGCATCGAAGCCGCCCTCGCGCATCTCGGCTTGCACGTCCTCGACCTTATGGTTCAGGACGATCCGAACACCCATGGCCGCGATGCGCGCGATCTCGGCCTCCAGCACGTCGCGCGGCATGCGATAGGCGGGGATGCCGAAGTGCATCATGCCGCCGGCCATCGGTCCGGCCTCGTGGATCTCGACGGCGTGGCCGAGGCGGGTCAGATGATAGGCGGCCGAGAGGCCGCTCGGTCCGCCGCCGACCACGAGGACGCGCTTCTTGCCCGGCGTCGCTACGGCGGCGATCTGCCAGCCCTCCTCGAGGGCCCGATCGCCCAGAAAGCGCTCGACCGAGTGAATGCTCACCGCGCTGTCCAGCTGGGCCCGATTGCAGTTGCTCTCGCATGGGTGGTAGCAGACCCGGCCGTGCACCGCCGGCATCGGGTTGTCGGCGACCAGCGTCCGCCAGGCGTCCTCGAAGCGCCCGGCCTGGGCGTGCGCGAGCCAGGCCTGGATGTTCTCGCCGGCCGGGCAGGCGTGGTTGCAGGGCGGCAGCAGGCCGACGTAGACCGGCCGCTGGGTCCGAAATGGACCGGTCCGTCTCTCGTGCAGGAGATCCGGCTCTCGCGTCATGTCGCTCGGCTTGCCGGTCATCTTGTGCCTCCCGCTTCGGATGTTGCGATCCGTCGCTGTCTGTCCGCTCCGGCCCAACCTAGCCGCGGCATGAGGCCGCGACTTTGATCGACATCAATGTCGGACCTAGCGCCGAACCGCAAGTCCATCGCCCGCATGCGACGGCTCGTCGCGGCCGCATGACCTCCGGAGCAAGAACCGGGTGGCGCTCGCTGACCTGCCGCCCCTGACCGTCGTGTGCGGGAGCTCAGCTGCGGCCGTAGACGTCCTCGTAGCGAATGATGTCGTCCTCGCCGAGGTAGCTGCCGCACTGCACCTCGATCAGGTGCGTCGGCACCTCGCCGGGATTCTCCATCCGGTGGCGGGCGCCAAGCGGAATCTGCACGCTCTGATTCGGCTCGAGGTCGAGAACCCGGTCGTCGACCGTGACCCTGGCGGTGCCGGCGACCACCACCCAGTGCTCGGCGCGGTGTCGGTGGCTCTGCAGGCTGAGCCGGCCGCCGGGCGCGACCACGATCTCCTTGACCTTGCAGCCCGGCGCCTCGTGCAGGACCTTGAAGCTGCCCCAGGGTCGCTGCTCCTCGCCATGGGTGAGGGCTTCCGGCCGACCGGCCGCCTTCAGCATCGCCACGAGGTGACGGCCCGCGTCGGTCCGGGCTCGATCGGCGATCAGAATCGCATCCTCGGTCTCGACCACGGCCAGATCGCGCACGCCCGAGCAGGCGACCAGGCGCCCCTCGGCATGGACCAGGCAGTTCTCGGTCTCGTTCAGGACGACGTCGCCTTGGGCTGCGTTGCCCGCCGGGTCCTTGGGCAGCTGCTCCCAGAGTGCCTGCCAGGAGCCGAGATCCGACCAGCCGGGATCGCAGGGCACGACCGCGATCCGCTCGGCACGCTCCATCACTGCCTTGTCGATCGGCTCGGCCGGCACCGCCGCGTATCGACCCTCCGGCACCTCCCAACCCCCGCCGGGCGTCTCGGCGAGTCCCGCAAAGGCGTGCTCGACCGCGTCGCGGATCGCGGGCGCATGGGCGGCGAGCTCGGCGAGGATCCGATCCGCCCGAAACAGAAAGATCCCGCTGTTCCAGAAATAGCCGCCCTCGGCGAGCATCGCCTCGGCGACCGCCAGCTCCGGCTTCTCGACGAAGCGCGCGACCCGCAGGACGCCCCGCGCGTCGGGGAGCGGCCCGGCGGCGCGGATATAGCCGTAGCCCGTCTCGGGCCGGGTCGGCGTGATGCCGAAAGTCAGCAGCTCGCCCGCCTCGGCCGCCGGCCGGGCGGCGTCGATCGCGGCGTGGAGCGCATCCGGCTCGCGCATCAGGTGGTCAGAGGGGCAGACCCAGAGCAGCGCTTCCGGCGCCATCCGCTCGCGGGCGTAGAGGGCGGCTAGCGCGATTGCCGCGGCGGTGTTGCGACCGAGCGGCTCGAGCAGCCGGTGACGGCCGAGCTCCGGCGCGATCCGCGTGAGCTCGCGCTGGACCAGAAAATCCTGGGCCTTGGCGCCGACCGTGATGATCCGCTCGGGTGCCGCGCGGGCGAGCAGGCGCCGCACCGTCTGCTCGAGCAGCGACTGCTCGCCCACCAGCCTCACCAGCTGCTTGGGCATGGTGTCGCGGCTCACCGGCCAGAGCCGGGTGCCGGAACCGCCGGCGAGAATCACGGGCACAAGCACGGGCGGGCGAATTCCTTCGAATGGACGACGCGGGAGCCTGAGGCTAGCCTCGCTGTGAAATCCGGTCCAGCGACCTGGGCGTCACCCGGCATCCCAAGGATCGCGACCCGGCCTGCTAAGGAAAGCGTAACTTGACCAGCGAGCCGAAGTCATCGAACTCGAGCGGCCGATCCGGGAGAACGACGACCTGCGCCAGACGGCGCGAGATCGGCGTTTCGCTCTCCCGCTCGCGCAGCGGCTCCAGTCGTGGGCGCAGATCGATCCGCTCGATCTGGCCGTAGAGCAGCTCCTCACGGCCGGGAAAGCGGATCTCGGCGCGGTCGCCGACCGCCAGGCCCTCGACCTTATCGAGGGGCAGCTGGGCGCGGATCATGAGTGGCCGATCGGCTTCGACCAGGGCGATTAGCGGATCGCCGACCTGGTAGTGCTGGCCGCTCAGGCCGATCTGCTCCAGCACGAGGCAGTCGCATGGGCTTTCGAGCGATATGACATTACCATCGAAGCCCTGCACGGTCGCGAGCACCGTTCCCGGCGGCACGTGTTCGCCGGACTCCAACGCCGAGACGAACCGCCCGCCGATGGGCGCGCGGATCTGGACGAGTGGCGCCTCGACGACGGCGCTGTTCGCGGCGATCGTGAGGTAGCGGTCCTTGATGCCGAGCCCGATGACGACGAGGAGCGCCAGACCGGCCAGGCCAAAGCCGGCGTAGGTGCCGTAGCGCCTCAGTCTGCGCGCTGCGGGCTCGTCCTCGACGAGCGGGCTATAGACGGCCTGGAGGCGCGCCTCAGCCGTATTGTCGCGGGCGCGCACCTGGAGAATGTCGCCCGCGCTCACCACCTCGCCCGACAGATAGGCGTCGACGAGATAGCGAAACACGTCGGTCTGCTGCTTGGACAAGCCGACAAACGCGCAGCCGAAGCGGCCGTGCTCCTGATCCGCGTAGACGACGCGCGCGTCGAAGCGCATCGTCATGTCGAATTCCTCGAACGGGAAGATCAGCTTGACCGGAAACCGCTCGCCCCGCTGGCGCGAGGTGAGCACGCTCTCGACGCCGAAGCCGCCGATCGACCAGTCGTCGACCTGGTAACGAACGCCGTCGACCTCGACCTGGATCGGGATCTTGAGCCGGACGTGCTGCCGGTGGACTTCCGTCTCGTGAACGATCTGTGCTTGCATTCCAGCGTCTCAGAGGAGCGCGATGATGGTGCTCAGTCGCGGCAGGCTCAGCATGTGGGTCGTGAGCGCCACCAGAGTGACCAGGGTGGCGAGCGCCAGGGCGTGCAGATAGGCTGACCCCAGACTTTGCCAGCGCGCGTCCCGGGATGCGAGCCGCGCGCCGACGGTGATGTTCTGGCGGGTCCAGCGCTGCCGGTCAGGCCGGAAGAGTATGTATGTCTTGACCAAGGCGCCGTAAACCTGCCCGAAATAGATCAGCAGAGGATAGAGCGCTGATCCGGGGCCGCACGGTCAGCAGCACCAGGGATTGGATCAGTCGGGTGATGCCAACCCATAGTAGATAAGTGTAAAGAAAGGCCGTCGATTTGCCGAGCACGAAGAACACCGCTACGGTCGGCCCGATCAGCGGCGTCCACATCGACAGGCGCTGATCGATCAGGCACCACCAGGTGAACAGGCCGATGCGCCGCGGTCCAAGCGCGATGCCGCGCCCGTTCGCGCGCAACATGTTGCCGAACCAGCGTAGCATCAGCTGGGTCGCGGCCGGCAGCAGCCATTTGGCCAGCGGATGCTCGATGGTGATCACCCGGACGTCCGGCAGATAGAGCATCGCGCGGCCGGCGCGCAGCAGCCAGAACCAGGTCGACTTGTCCTCGCCAGTCAGAAGCTTGATCCGGCCGAGCCGCCAGTGATCGAGATGGTCGTTCTCGATCACGTCGAGGAAGCCCGGGTCCATCGCGACCGAGGCGCGGTAGATCGACATTCGTCCGGTCATCGCCAGGAGACGTCGCGACAGACCCATCGACGACATCAGCTGATGACGCTGGGTGAAGCGCAGTCCATGCCAGGCCTGCATGACCGGTCCGCCGACCACGATGCAGTCCTCGTCGGTGGTGATTCCATCGACCTCGGGCATCAGTTTCAGGAACGGCAGGCTCCTGGCGAGCGTCCCCGGGGTGAGCAGCGTGTCGCCGTCGAGCACGACAATGGCGGCATCGTCGGTTGGCCGGCGCCGGCAGATCGCGCGGAGCGCGCACGCCATGCTGTGGCGTTTGCCGGTGCCGGGTCGGCGCACGAACGCGAGCCGGACTTCGGGCGGCGGCGCCATCTGCTGGAACAGATGCTTGATCAGCCGCTGGTCGCCCAGTTCGACAATCGCCGCCACGATCGTCGCCGGGCGGCCGTAGCGGATCGCTTCGGCGATCGCCGCCTGGTAGACCCGCGCCGTGGTCTCGCTGCGGATGCGATAGCTGGTGATCACGATGTAGACGTGCGAGGCGATGCCAGCCCTGCCGACCTCGCCCGCGGCACGCCGCCAGTGCGGGAAGACCAGGTGGCGATAGATCAGCGCCCGCGCCAGATGCACCATGCCCCAGCCGTAGCGCCACGTGCCCAGGAGCCCGAGGATGATCACGAACTCACGCGAGCCTGGCTGCCACACGACCGCGGGCGCGTGCACGGCCAGTGCCGCCAGCGCGAGCAGATAGAGCGCCAGATACATCAGAACTGCCGGCCGGCCACGGTCGGAGCCGCCGCCTGGCAGCCACGCTCTGCCAGCCAGCCAACCTGCCGGCCGCGCTCAACGGCGCGCCGTCCGAGGCCCATCAGCTTCCCCTTGTTCACCGGTGACCAGACTATCTGGCCTGCGCCTGGCAATAACCTTAATGATTCGAATACTTTAACAAATCCTAACGGCGGACCTCGCCCGGGTCAATTGCCCGCCCGATTCGTCGACGTATCCGGATATGCTATGAACCCATCGTGAGCGGAAACAAGGCAACGCGAGGTCGTCCAAGGCGGGCCCCGCGACGGTTGCGTGCATCCGCGCCAGATCGGTCTCGAGGTGGCGTCGACTTGACGATCGCGCCATCGTGGTGGAGACATACCTGCCAATTGCTCGCGGGGATGCGGCACAGCTGAGGGCGAGGAATGCCGATGGCCACCAGCAAGCAGATCCTGATCGTCGATGACGACGAGGCGTTGCGCACCTCGCTCGCCGAGCAATTGGAGCTGCATGAGGGCTTCGTCGTCTTCCAGGCCGAGGACGGCCGGCGGGCGCTCGACATCGTCAAGAATCACCACTTCGAGGTCATCTTGCTCGACGTCGGTCTGCCCGACACCGATGGCCGCGATCTCTGCCGGCTGATGCGCCGGCAGGGCGTCAAGACGCCGATCATCATGCTGACGGCGCACGATTCCGACGCCGACACCATCCTCGGCCTGGACAGCGGAGCCAACGACTACATTCCCAAGCCGTTTCGCCTCGGCGTGCTGCTGGCCCGTCTGCGGGCTCAGCTGCGCCAGTTCGAGCTGTCGGACGACGCGACCTTTCCGATCGGCCCGTACACCTTCCGGCCGAGCGCCAAGATGCTGATCAATCCGGAGACCAACAGGAAGGTCCATCTGACCGAGAAGGAGACCGCGATCCTCAAGTACCTCTACCGGATGGGCGATCGACCGATCACGCGCGAAGTCCTGCTCGACGAGGTCTGGGGCTACAATGCCGGCGTGACGACGCACACCCTCGAAACCCACATCTACCGCCTGCGCCAGAAGATCGAGCCGGAGCCGACCAACGCCCAGATCCTGGTCACCGAGCCGGGGGGCTACCGTCTGGTTCGCTAGTGCCGGCCGCGGCCGGGGCGTGCCCAACGTCCCGCCCGGGCGGCCGAGCGTGATCCGGAGTGGTCGCCCGGCCACCGGGAGCTGTTGCCAAATCGCTCGTGACGGGTTCAAACCAGAAGCCGTGACCAATCGGTGCTCGCCCGAACGCCGGCGGAGCGCGTCAGTCGGACCCCATGCAGGCCGTTCTCAGCCTCGAGCACGTCAGCAAGTCGTTCCCGGGCGTGAAGGCGCTGGACGACGTTCAGTTCGACGTGCGCGCCGGCGAGGTGCACGCGCTCCTGGGTGAGAACGGCGCCGGCAAGTCGACTCTGATCAAGATCGTCTCCGGCCTCTACGAGCCGGACTCGGGGACCATGCGCCTCGACGGCGAGGCGGTCCGCTTCGCCAGCCCGCACGACGCCCAGCGCGCCGGCATCGCCACCATGTACCAGGAACTCCTGCTGTTCCCGGAGCTGACCGTCGCCGAGAACGTCTTCATGGGGCACGCGCCGCGAACCCGGCTCGGCAGCCTCGACTGGGGCGCGATGCGCGCCGAGACCCTCCAGCTCCTCGCCTCCCTCGACATCCACGATCTCGACCCGTCGCGAATCGTCGGCGCGCTCTCGGTCGGCAACCGGCAGCGGGTCGAGATCGCCAAGGCTCTCTCGCAGAACGCGCGCATCCTGATCATGGACGAGCCCACGGCGGCGCTCACCGAGGCCGACGTCTTGCGCCTGTTCGCCATCGTCCGCCTCCTGCGCGAGCGCGGCGTCGGCATCGTCTACATCAGCCACCGGCTCGAGGAAGTGTTCGTGCTGGCCGACCGGGTCACCGTGCTGCGCGACGGCCAGTACGTCGGCACCCGGCAGGTCGCCGAAACCAGCGAGGACGCTCTGATCACCATGATGGTCGGCCGGACGATCGAGAACCTGTTCCCGAAGCTCGACGCCCGGATCGGGCAGCCGGTGCTCGAGGTGCGGGACCTCGGCTGCAAGGGGTTGTTCCGGGGCGTCAGCTTCGAGGTGCGGGCGGGCGAGATCGTGGGCCTCGCCGGTCTGGTCGGCTCCGGCCGGAGCGAGCTCGCGCAGGCGATCTTCGGCATCAACCCCGCCGACGCCGGTACGATCCGGCTCGAAGGCCGCACGGTGCAGATCCGCAGCCCCGGCGAGGCCAAGCGCCTGGGCATCGCCTACGTCCCCGAGGATCGCGGCACCCAGGGCCTGATCCGGCAGATGCGGCTGCGCGAGAACATCTCGCTCGCCGTGCTCCGCCAGGTGACGCGCGGCCTGTTCATCGATCGCCGCGCCGAGACCGAGCTCGCCGAGCGCAGCATCCGTCAGTTCAACATCCGCGCGAGGAGCACCGAGCAGGTCGTCGAGAAGCTCTCCGGCGGCAACCAGCAGAAGGTCGTCCTCGGCAAGTGGCTCGCGACCAGGCCGGGCGTGCTGATCATGGACGAGCCCACCCGCGGCATCGACGTCGGCGCCAAGGCCGAGATCCACCGCCTGATGAGCGCGCTCGCGCAGGAGGGGCTCGCGGTCCTGATGATCTCGAGCGAGCTGCCCGAGATCATGGGCATGAGCGATCGGATCCTGGTCATGCGCGAGGGCACGCTGGTCGCCGAATTCGCGCGCGAGGACGCCACCCAGGAGGTAATCGCCGGGGCGATGATGGGCGGCTCCGCCGATGCCGTGGCGGCGGCGGCGAGCGGATAGTCGCAGCGATGGCGGCGGCCGCTCCCCCGATCGGGTTGACGCAAGGCTTTCTGAGCGGCCTCCGGCGCATCGCCGGCAGCCAGGAGATGGTGCTGTTCCTGGCCATCGTCGCGCTCCTGGCCGTGGTCGGAACGATCAATCCCCGCTATCTCGCCCAGCGCAACCTGCAGAGCATCTTCCTTGGCAACGCCTATGTCGCGGTCGCCGCCATCGGCATGTCGATAGTCATCGTGTCCGGCAACATCGACATCTCGGTCGGCTCCCTGATCGGGGTCCTGGCGACGGTGAGCGGCACGCTCGCGGTGAACGGCTACCCGATCATCATCAGCTGGCTGGCACCGCTGGTTTTCGGCGCGCTCGCGACCGCGCTCATGGGCGGCCTCGTCGCCTATCTGCGCATCCCGGCGATCGTCGTGACCCTGGGCATGCTCAGCATCCTGAAGGGCGGCCTGATCAGCGTCACCAGCGGCGCCTGGATCAGCAATCTGCCGGAGGGCTACGCGCTCGCCCAGATGCGCCCGCTCGGCATCCCCATGCCGGTCTATTTCATGATCGGGCTCACCGTGGCCGCAGCGCTCTGGATGCGCTACACCGCGACCGGCCGCGCCATCTACGCGGTCGGCGGCAACGCCGAGGCAGCGCGCCTGTCCGGCATCGCGCGGCGGCGCACGATCATGACCGTGTTCATGATCCACGGAGTCTTCGTCGGCATCGCGAGCGTGCTCTTCGCGACCCAGCTCTCGGTCATCCAGTCGACCGTGCCGCCGAACCTGGAGCTCACCATCATCACCGCTTCGGTGGTGGGCGGCGTCAGCATCCTGGGCGGCACCGGGACGGTGGTCGGCTCGACGCTCGCCGCGGTGCTGCTCGCGGCGATCGGCTCCTCGCTGATCTTCATCGACATCTCGCCCTACTGGCTGCGCGCCGTGCAGGGCATGCTGATCCTGATCACCGTGCTCGCCGACCTGATGCGCCGCCGGCGCCAGGCGCGGGCGCGCTAGGCTCCCGCCATGGCGACCATCGCGTCGAAGCCGACTCGACCGCTGAGCCGCGCCGGCGCCCTTCTGCTGCGCCACGAGGGCATCCTCTTCATCATCCTGATCGTCTCCCTCATGCTGCTCGCGACCCGGACCGATCGCTTTCTCACCGCCGCGAACCTGCTCAACCAGGGCCGGCTGATGGCCGAGGTCGGGCTGGTGGCGCTGCCCATGACCTTCATCATCATCACCGGCGGCATCGACCTCTCGGTCGGCTCGGTGCTCGGCCTCTGCGCCATCGTGCTCGGCGTCAGCTGGCAGAACCTGGGCCTGCCGCTCGAGCTGGCGATCGTGGTCACGCTCGCGACCGGAGCGCTCGCGGGCGCTGTCAACGGCTGGTTCATCACCCGCGTCGGCGTGCCGCCGCTGATCATGACGCTTGCGACCCTCGCCCTCTACCGCGGTCTCGCCGAGGGCATCAGCCAGGCGCACTCGGTGCGCGGCTACCCGGAGTGGTTCTTCCGGCTCGGCCAGGGCGACGTCCTTGGCGTGCCGACCCAGCTCTGGCTCCTGCTGCTGGCGATCGTGGTGAGCGGCATTGTGCTGGCGCGGACCACCTTCGGCCGCTCGCTCTACGCCATCGGCAACAACGAGGTCGCGGCGCGGTTCTCGGGCATCCCGGTCGATCGCTACAAGCTGATCATCTACAGCCTCTCGGGCCTCCTGGCCGGGCTCGCCGGCTACATCTTCGTCTCCCGGGTCAGCACGACCCGCTCCGACATGGGCACCGGGCTCGAGCTCGACGTGATCGCGGGCGTCGTCCTCGGCGGCACGAGCATCTTCGGCGGCACCGGCACGATCCTCGGCACCGTGCTCGGCGTGATCCTGATTCAGCTGCTCAAGAACGGCCTCGCGCTCACCGGGGTCAAGGGCGACGCGACCATCGTGGTGATCGGCTCGGTTTTGATCTTGTCCATCCTGATCACCAACGCTATCCAACATCGACGCGGCGGCGAGAGCTGAGGGCCGAGGAGATCGCGCCCTCGAGCTCTTGGCGTTCGCGCGGGAGGCTGAACCCGATCGAAGGGAGGCATCGGATCATGCTCAGGATCACTCTGCTCGTAGCGAGCAGCGCGTTTCTCGCCAGCACCGCGCTGGCGCAGGAGCGCTGGGACGGCGCCGACGACCTGGCGGTCAACCCGCTGCCCTGCACGGGCGGCGGCGGCAAGGTGGTCAGCAAGCCCTACGACGGCGGGCAGCCGACCAATGCGCCGGATCTCGCCGGCAAGGAGATCACGCTGGTCGACGTGCCGAAGCTGATCGGCATCGGCTACTTCGCCGCGACCACGCTCGGCATGCAGCAGGCGGCCAAGGAGCTCGGCAACGTCAAGGTCAGCACCGACGGCCCGACCAAAGCCAACATCGACGAGCAGATCACGTTCATCGACAACTACATCACCCGGGGCGTCAACGGTATCCTGTTCGCCGCCAACGACCCGGTCGCCATCAGCCCGGTCCTGAAGAAGGCGCTGAGCAAAGGCATCCACGTGATCGGCTACGATGCCAACTCGCAGCCCGACGCGCGCGAGTGGTTCGTCAATCAGGCCGAGTTCAACGGCATCGCCAAGGCGATGATGGACTCCATGGCCAAGGAGATCGGCGAGGACGGCAGCTTCGGCATCGTCACCAGCACCTTCACGACGCCGAACCAGGCGCGCTGGATCGCCGAGATGTGGGCCTACACCCAGGCGTGTCATCCGAAGATGAAGTGGCTCGAGACGGTCGAGGCGCAGGAGGACAACATCCTGTCCTTCAACCAGGCGACCACGCTGCTCAACAAGTACGGCGACGAGCTGAAGGGCCTGTTCGGCATGACCAGCGTCGCCACGCCGGCCTCGGCCGAGGCCGTGACCCAGGCCGGCCTCTGCGGCAAGGTCTCGGTGGTCGGCCTCGCGACGCCGAACGGCATGCGACCCTACGTCGAGTCGGGCTGCGTCAAGTCGGTCGTGCTCTGGAACCCGGTCGATCTCGGCTACGCGGCCGTGCACGTCATGCGCGCGGTCGTGGACGGCAAGTTCAAGCCGGGCGACAAGGAGGTCGACGCCGGCCGCCTCGGCAAGCTGCAGGTCGTGAACGGCAGCGAGGTGCTGCTCGGCCCGCCCTTCATCTACACCAAGGAAAACATCGGCAACTTCGACTTCTGAGCGGAGCCGGCCGTCGGCGGGTCGACTGCCGGCCCACACGATGAGAGCGAGCCCAGTCCGTGCGCCACGGGCTGGGCCTGAGCTCAGGTCGTGACGACCTCGGCAAGCGTGGTCGCGGGCGGTGTGTTGCGTGAGCGGTGGCAGCGCACCACGCCGTCGATGATCACCATGCTGATGCCCGGCAGGTCGCCCATGCGGACGCTCTCGAGGAGCGTCTTGCCGGCAGTGTGCTGGGCGCGGTCCATGACCACGAAATCGGCCGCCCGGCCGGGCTCGATCAGGCCGCAGGCGAGCTCGCGCATGCGCGCGGTGTTGCCAGTCGCGAAGCAGAACGCCCTCTCGGCGTCGATCTCGCCGACGCTGCTCAGCAGCGCGATTGTGCGCAGAATGCCGAGCGGCTGAACGCCCGAGCCGGCCGGCGAATCGGTTCCCAGGATGATCCGTTCCGGCTGACCGAGCTCGATTGCCGTGCGCATCGCATAGAGCGCGGCGAGCGCGTTGCCGTTGTGCACGATCTCGATCGCCCGGCGGCATTGCTCGCAGAGGCAGCGGATCTGGTCGAGCGGCAGCGCCGTATGGCCGCCGTTGATGTGGCCGATCACGTCGGCATCGGCTTCGAGGACGACGTCGGCGTCGATCAGCCCGGAGCCGGGGATCGACGGTCCGCCGGTGTGGATCGTGCTCTGGATGCCGTACTTGCGCGCCCAGGCGACCATCCGCTTCGCCTCCTCGCCCTGCTTGACGCCGCCGAGCCCGACCTCGCCGAGCAGCCTGACGCCGGCCTCGGCCAGCTCGCGAAAATCGTCCTCGACCATGCCCTGCTCGAGCACGGGCGCGCCGGCGTGCAGCTTGACCCCGCCCGGACGGAAGGCGGAGAAGGCGCGCTGCGCGGTGATCGCGAGCGCCTTGACCCCGACCACGTCCCGGGGGCGCCCCGGCAGATGGACCTCGCCGGCCGAGACCATGGTGGTGACGCCGCCGTGCAGGAAGCTGTCGATCCAGTTCAGCTGGTTCTGGCGCGGCGTCCAGTCGCCGAACACCGGGTGGACGTGGCTGTCGATCAGGCCGGGCGCCACGGTCGTGCCCCTGGCGTCGACCAGGACGTCGGCCCGCCCGGTGTCGACGTCCTTCGCCTTGCCGACCGCGCTGATGATCCCGTCGGTGGCCACGATGGTGTCGGCATCGAGCAGCGGCCGCTCGAGCGCGCCTGAGAGCAGCGTGCCGATGTTCCGGATGACCAGCTTGCCCTTGAGCGCGCCGTCCGCTGACAGTGTCGCCATGGCTTCCCCCCTCTCGCCCCGGCCGGGGCGGATCGTCGAAATCCCTCTATACCCTAGGTCCGATCATGCGAAGCCCGCCTTGCGCAGCCCGCTCGCATAGTGCGCGACATCGTCCGGTCGCTGAAACGGGTCCATGGCGAGCAGCCAGTCGACGCAGCCCGTGTTCTCGGGGAACATGCCGCGCGCCAGCTGACGCCGGTGGTGACGGTGGACCGTCTCCCGATGGCCCGCGCATCGCTCGATCTGCCCGAGATGAGCGTAGGAGGCGGCGATGAAGGCCGGCGTGTTGCAGAGCGCCTCGGGCGCCGGTGCCATGGTCGCGATCGCCTCCTCGTGCAGGCGCGCGACGAACAGCGCGATCCCGACGAAGGCAGCGTACCATTCGGGATGATGCGGTGCCAGGCGCAGCGCGGTGCGGCCCGCCTCGACCGCGAGATCGTGGTCGCCTATCCAGGCCATCGCCGCCGACACATGCGCGAGCACGTCGGCGTCGTTGGGGTTGAGCTCGAGCGCCCGCAGAAGCTGCTCGCGCGCCGCCTCGTAGTCGCGACCACAGAGCTGCGCCATGCCCAGCACGCAATGGGCGCGCTGGTCGCGATCGTCGAGCTCGACCGCCTTGCGCGCGAGATCGACCGCCTCCTTCTGCAGAAAGAACCAGTGGTTCCAGGAGAAGCAGGCCCATTCGTTGAGGTTGGCCATGGCGAGGCCGACATAGGCGCGGGCGAACTGCGGGTCGCGTGCGACCGCCTGCTGAAAGCAGCGGCGCGCCTCACCGATCGCGGCGAGGTCGGGCCGTCGCAGCGCGCTCCAGCCGCGCAGCCAGAGATCGTAAGCCTCGAGGTCGTCCGGCCGCCGGCGCCCGGCCCTTTCCAGGCGCGCGTCCTCGATCCGGCCGACCAGGGTCGCGACGATGCGCCGGACGACGTCGTCCTGGACCTCGAAGACCTCGGCCAGGGCGCAGTCGTAGCGCTCGGCCCAGAGCTGACGGGCGGTCGCGGTCTCGACCAGCCGGACCGTCAGCCGCAGGCCCGGACCCGCGCGCCGAAGGCCGCCCTCGAGCACGTACGAGGCGCCGACCTCGCGGCCGATCCGGTCGGGCGGTACGGGCACATCGCGGTACGCGAGTGCCGTCGTCGGCGCGATCACGTCGAGCTCGCGAAAACGACCGAGCTCGGTCGCGATGTCCTCGGCGAGCCCGTCGCCGAGATGCCGGTCCGCGGCGCCGCCGGCCCCGTCAAAGGAGAGAACGGCGATCGAGGGGCGTCCGGTGAGCTGGGCGCGCCGTAGCGCCCGATCCTTTGCCGCGGCGTCGATGACCAGCGCGCGCTCGGGCAGGTCGTCGACCTCGCCGCCGGGCGCGCCTTCGAGCGCGACCGGCACCAGCTTCAGAAGCTCGGCACGCAGCCGCTCGGTCTCCGGCGCCGGCTCGACGTCGAGCTCGCGCGCGAGCAGCTCGCGGCAGCGGCGGTACTGGTCGAGCGCCGCGCCGACCCGGTGCTGATACATGTAGAGCCGGATCAGGGCGCGGTGGACGCTCTCCTGCAAGGGATCGAGGGCGATCAGCCGGAGCGCGATCTGGATGGCGCGGTCGATCGCGCCGGTCACGACATAGTGGTCGAGCAGGCGCTGCAGCGCCTGCTGCAGGATCTCGTCCAGCAGCCGGCGGCGCTCGATGGCCAGCCACTCCTCGAACGCCTCGCCGCAGGCGGCAAAGCCGGCGAGCAACGGGCCATGATAGAGGGCGACCGCGCGCTCCAGGGTCTCGGGCGTGCCGTCGGCGGCGAGCCGCTCGAACAGCGCCAGGTCGACCTCGAGTCCCTCTGCTCGCAAGGCGATGCGGTCGGCGTCGGTGGCAAGCCAGGGCCTGGTCTCCTCCGGGAGGACCTGGCGCAGCCGCGAGAGTGCCTTGCGGAGGTTGGCGCGCGCCTCGATTTCGCTCTGCTCGCCCCAGAGGAGGCTGGCCAGCTCGTCCCGCCCGTGGCCCTGCGCCCCGTTTGCCGCCAGATAGGCGAGGAGCGCCCGGACCTTGCGGGTCGGGAAGGCGAGCGGCTCGCCCGCAGCCGGGCGGCACTCGAACCCGCCGAGCAAAGTAAGCTGTAAGCGCGTCATGCTTGAGACCCCGTTGCGGTAAGCTACAGGCCGTCCGGATGCGATTTCCAGCAAAAGCGGTCTCCGGTCACGTTCTTGTCACGCGATCGGGACGGCACTCGGCTAGCGGTCTCCCGAATCGTGCCCGGCATGGCGGTATTGCGAGGGGAGAGACGATGATGACAGCGAGGACGTTCGACGACGCCTCGATCAGCGAACTCCGGGCGCGGCTGCGCGGCGAGATCGTAGCGCCCGCCGATGCGGCCTACGAGGCGGCCCGCATGGTTTACAACGCCATGCACGACCGCCGGCCCGCGCTGATCGTCCGCGCCGCGGGCGTGGCCGACGTGATCGCGACCGTGCGGTTCGCCGGGGATCACGATTTCCCGCTGGCGCTCCGGGGCGGCGGTCACAGCGTGCCCGGCTTCGGAACCTGCGACGACGGCATCGTCCTCGACCTTGGGCGCATGCGGGGCATGCGGGTCGATCCGGCGCGCCGCACGGTGCGGGCTGAGGGCGGCTGCACCTGGGCCGATCTCGATCACGCGACCCACGCCTTCGGGCTGGCCACCCCAGGCGGCACCGTCTCGTCCACCGGCATCGCCGGCCTCACGCTCGGCGGCGGCATCGGCTATCTCGCGCGTCGCTACGGTCTGTCCTGCGACAATCTCGTCTCGGCCGACGTGGTGAGCGCCGATGGCAGCTTCGTGACCTGCAGCGAGGAGCGCGACAAGGAGCTGTTCTGGGCGGTCCGCGGCGGCGGCGGCAATTTCGGTGTCGTCACTGCGTTCGAGTTTCGTCTCCACCCGGTCAGCGACATTCTGGGCGGCCCGATCTTCTATGCCGTCGACGCCGACGTTCTGCGCGCCTATCGGGATTTCATCACGGACGCGCCCGAGGACCTTGGGGCCATCTTTGCGTTGACGCTCGCTCCGCCGCTGCCGTTCCTGCCCGAGGAGTGGCACGGCAAGCCCGTCGCCGTGGTGCTGTCCTGCTGGACCGGAGCCGCGGACGAGGGCGGAGAGATCCTGAAGCCGCTCGGCGATTGGGGTCGCGTGGTCGGCGCATACGTCGGCCGTATGCCCTACCCGGCGATCAACCGTCTGTTCGACGAGCTGCTGCCGCCCGGACTGCAGCACTACTGGAAGGGCGCCTTCGTGCGCGAGTTGCCCGATGAGGCGGTCGCGGTTCACGTCAAGCACGGTGCTCGGGTGCCGACCGGCGCATCCGGCGCATTCCTCTTCCCGATCGACGGCGCCTGCCACCGTGTGGCGCCCGAGCAGACCGCATTCGCCTGGCGGGACGCGACGTTCGCGACCGTGATCGCCGGGGTGTGGCCGAATCCGGCCGATAACGAGCGCAACATCGCCTGGGTGCGCCGCTACCATGAGGCCCTCCGGCCCTATTCGGAGGAAGGCGGCTACGTGAACTTCATGTCTGCTGACGACCGGGACCGGGTCGGCGTCAACTACCGGCAGAACTACGACCGCCTGGTCGAGATCAAGCGGCGCTACGATCCCGAGAACCGCTTCCGCTTCAATCAGAACATCAGGCCATGAGCCGCCGCACGGATCCCGCCCGCTCTCAGTAGCGCACCGTCACTGGCTGGCCGGTCCTGGCCGAGCGGAGCGCGGCATCGGCGAGCACCAGGGCGCGGCGGCCGTCCTCCGCGCTGATGAACGGCTCCTCGCCGTGCTTGACCACGTCGGCGAAGTGATCGAGCGCCAGCCGGTAGGATTCGAGATAGCGGTCGGTGAAGAAATATTGCAGCACGTCGCTGCGGACCGCGGCGGCGTCGTAGCGCTCGAGCGTCGTGCGCCGGACGTTGTCGGAGCGCACCATGCCGCCCGAGCCCAGCACCTCGATCCGCTGATCGTAGCCATAGGTGGCGCGCCAGCTGTTGTTGATCTGACAGAGCTTGCCGCTGTCGGTCCTGAGCATCGCGAGCGCCGTGTCGGCCTCGTTCAAGGGGCGGAACGCGGGCTCGATCAGGCAGCTCGCCATGGCGAAGATCTCCGCGGGCTCCTCGCCGAGCAACCACCGCGCCATGTCGAGGTCATGCACCATGGTTTCGAGGAACAGGGCGCCCGGCGAATTCGCGAGATAGCCGACCGGCGGCGGTTCCGGATCGCGACTGGTGATGCTGATCAGCTCGACCACTCCCGCCTCGCCGGTGCGCACCGCCTGCTCCAGAGCGGCGTGATGACGATCGAAGCGGCGGTTGAAGTCGACGAACACAGGTACGCCTGAACCCGCGATCGCACGCAGGCAGGCGTTCGCCCGCTCGAGGTCCAGATCGAGCGGCTTTTCGCAGAACACGGGCTTCCTCGCCTCGACCGCGCGGGTAATGAGCTCGGCATGGGTGTTCGATGACGAGGCGATCAGCACGGCGTCGATCGCGCGATCGGCAAGCGCCTCGGCGGCATCGGCGCTGGCGGCCGCACCATGGCGCTGGGCGAGGCGGGTCGCCGCCTCGAGGTCGATGTCGACCACGGTGGCGAGCCGCAGCTCCGGGTGATCCCCGATGTGCCTGGCGTGAATCCCGGCGATCCGCCCCGCTCCGAACAAGCCGATGTTGATCATGCCGCCGCTCCTCCCCCGCCCCGACCGCTCGATGCCGCTCTTCGACCCCGTCGCGAGGGAGCATACTGCCGCCGGAGCGCCGCTCGCTCAATCGGCGTCTTGCCCTCGGTTGCGCGTGCCAGAGTTTGCTGGCAAAGGAGCTTCGCCGGCGCGGGGGCAGAAGGGCCCGCTGCCCCGGTGGCATCGCGCGGAGAACGACCCATGTTGCGGGCCTATTGCATCGAGGGTGGCCGGCTCAAGAGCGTTGATCTGGCCGACGCAGAGCCGGAGCTGCCGGAGCGGACGGTCTGGCTCGATCTGCTCCAGCCGACCGGCGCCGAGGAGGGCGCCGTCGAACGGGCTCTTGGCATCGAAGTGCCGACCCGGGAGGAAATGAAGGAGATCGAGGCTTCGAGCCGCCTCTATCGCGAGGACGGGGCGCTGTTCATGACTGCAACTCTGGTCGCCAATGCCGACACCGAGCTGCCGGAGAGCACGGCGCTCACCTTCATCCTGGCCGGTGAGCGGCTGGTGACCGTGCGCTACGCCGACCCGTTGCCGTTTCGCGCATTCGCGACCTACGCGCTCCGGCACCCGGGGGCCTGCGGCGACGGCGACGCGGTCTTCGCCGGCCTGCTCGAGGCGATCATCGACCGGATCGCCGATATCCTCGAGACCGTGGGCGCCGATCTCGACCGGCTGTCGCGCGAGGTCTTTTCCCGAAGCGGCGCCCAGACCAGCCGCGATTTTCAGGCGCTCCTGCGCCGCCTCGGTCGATCGGGCGATCTGGCCTCGAAGGCGCGCGAGAGCCTGGTCAGCCTCGGCCGCCTGCTCGCCTTCGCCATCCAGGGTACCCAGTCGCGGGGGCGCAAGAGCGGCATTTCGCGCCTCAAGACGGTCGGCCGCGACGTCGCATCACTGAGCGACCACGCCTCGTTTCTGAACAACAAGGTCAACTTCCTGCTCGATGCCACGCTCGGCATGATCAACATCGAGCAGAATGCAATCATCAAGATCTTCTCGGTCGCCGCGGTCGTCTTCCTGCCGCCGACCCTGATCGCGAGCATCTACGGCATGAACTTCGCCTTCATGCCCGAGCTGCATCTGGGTCTCGGCTATCCGCTGGCGCTCGCCCTGATGGTGGTCTCGGCGGTTCTGCCCTACTGGTACTTCAAGCGTCGCGGCTGGCTGTAGATTTGACGTGGCCATTCAAACGGACTGCTGGACACGGGATTGCGCCGCCGCGGCCCGTCCTTGGCGCGGCGACTCCCGCCAGTGGGAGAGGTCGCGCCCGAGCAGCCTGGAGAGCGCCACCACCTCGTCGGCGAACAGCGCGCGAAGTCGCTCCCGGTCCGCTTCGGTCACGCCGGCGCTGCCGGCCTTGCGATAATAGATGCGCTTACCCAACTCGATTGCCGGCTGGGGGAACGCGCGGTTGATGAGATTCTTGCCCCCAATCCGGCTGAGCAAGTAGTTGAATCGTGCCGCGCGCGGCACTCGCGCGTGGTTGGCCCTGAGTATGCTGGCTGGCTGGAGCTCAGGATCGACGCCAAGGAACCTCAGAGTGTCTGCCATGACGCGGCGGAAGTCGGCGCGCAGGTCATCGTAGACGATGATCTTGACCTGCTCCCTGGGGAACTGCGCGAGGTAGCGCTCAACCTGCCCGACGTACCGACCAAGCTCAACGTACAGTCCGGACTGGCCCCACGCCGTTCGCGGCGCGGCGAGATCTTTCTCGAGCAAGACGCCGAACCTATCGCGGGCAGCTCCGATCCGACACTCCATGTGGTACTGCGAAATCGCCCGATCCACAGGATCGCGCAGGATCATGATGATGCGGGCATGAGGCACGGCCAGGCGGATGTTGCGCGCTGCGGTGGTTGAGTACAGGTACGAGGTCGAGCACTCGCCGATCGCCCGCTTACCCTCCGCCTTGCGGAACAGCGCATAGTAGGTCGTCGGATTGCGCACGTAGGCCTCATGCACCGGCTCGTCCATCGAGCTTTCTACGTAGGCCTCGGTGTCGAACTGGCTGACGGCCCGCGCATTCTTCGATGTAAACTTATCGATTTCCAGATCGTCGCTGAAAAAGTTCGGTTCCTTGATCGGTGCGCAATACACCTCTGGATGCGCGTTGAGATTGGCGTAGACTGCCGTGGTTCCAGCTTTCATCGCGCCAACCACAAAGAAGTTGGGTCCAAGCCATCCGTTCGGTCCGAGCGATCCGGTCATAAAGGCAACTCCGAGCCGTTTCCGCCGAGAAGCGTTAAGGGACATTGGTAGTGATTTTACCGCGATGCTTATGGGGCTTGACCGGGTACCGGATTCCCATGTGCGTAAACAGCCGATCGCCCTCGGCATTTCAAGTTGTGTCCAGAATCTTCTGCAAAATGGGTCATGGTGGCGCAGCCGAACCCCGGTCGTAATCACGCACGTTCATCCCGCCCTCCGGCGGCTTGGCCGCCGGCATCCACCAGCTCGAGCGCACCATAGGCATGCACTTCATGTATCCGGTGCCGGCGATAAAGCTGATCGGGCTGATCCGCGGCCTCGCGCCGCCCCGGCGCGGTCTCGATGTTCGCGAGGACGCCGCCGTCGATGCCGGGTAGGCCAGGCGGGGGCGTCCGAGCATCGGTTTGCCAAGCCGGCAGCAGGAAGGTCGCTACGCCGAGGCCAAGCGCGCCGGTGAGCTGAACCCCGTGGCAGATCAGAGCGGTGACGATCGCCAGCGGCCAGGCGACGCCGGTAAGATGCAAAGTCGTGGCCCAGGCGGCTTGCGGCGGTCCCAGGCCGGCGAGACCGCTGACCGGCATGGCGAAGGCCAGATTGGCCGCCGCGTTGGCCAGCATGACCTCGACGAAACCCAGACCGTCGGCCACCGTCGATGCGGCGAGACAGGCGAGCGTCGCCTGCATGATCCAGATCGACAGAGTGAGCGCGAGTGCCAGCGCGCGCTGTGGCAGCGGATGACAAAGGCCAGCCCGCCACAGCCAGAGCTGGGGCGATGGTGCGCGGCGAGGAAGCCAACCGCTGACGCGCCAGACAGGGTCGAGCAGCTCGATCCCGAGGAGAGGCAGAGCCAAGACGGCGACGCCGGCTCCGACCAGCGCCGGCAGGTGCCAGTCGCGGTTTACGGGATCGATCACCAGGACCACGCCGAAGACGACCATGGCCGAGACCACGCACAGGTCCATCAGCCGCGCCACGATCAGCACCCCGATCGAACGAACGTAATCTGTCCCGAATGCCCGCCTCATGCTGAGCGGGAAGCTGACTTCGCCGAGCTTGAACGGCAGCAGATAGTTGAACAAAAGCAATCGCGACGCGATCACGTACATTGGCCAGGATGGCGCCGCCGGCCGTCCGGTCGCCAGTAGCGAGAAACGCCAGGCCCGCAGGCCCTGAATAACCGGCACCACGGCCCAGGCTGCCGCCAGGGGCCAGAGCTGCGCGCGGTGCATGGCCTGGGCGAACGCGGCCTGCACCGACCCCGAAAGGAGCCACCAAAGGGCCACGCCGCTGACGATCAGCGCGAAGACCGACGTGCTGACCCGATACCGCGTTGTCAGCCCTCGTCGGGCCACGCCGCTGACGATCAGCGCGAAGACCGACGTGCTGACCCGATACCGCGTTGTCAGCCCTCGTCCGCGCCCGGATCGAGCCGCAGCGACCATGTCTCGTGCGCGCGAGTGAGCCGATCGCCATCGGCATTTCATGAGCGGTCTATCTCGCATCCAGGGCGGCCAGGCGGCGGCGGGCGTCCGTGCCCGGTCGTCGCTCTGGCGCGAGCTCGGCTGCCTTTTCATACAACGCCTTGGCACCGTCAAGATCGTTGTTGCTTTCCAGAATTCGTGCCCAGTCGAAATAGATGTATGGGTTCTCCGGATTCAGTTCAGCCGCTTTTTTGTATTGAATCAGAGCGCCTTCTTTATCTCCCTTCTTTTGCAAAAGAAATCCCAGATCATATTGGGCATAGGCATGATGGGGATCCAGTTCCAGAACCTTCCGGTATTGATCGATGGCACCGTCAATGTCGCCCTGGACCTGGAGCATGTAGCCCAAATCGTAGAGGATGGCGGGATGCCGGGGATTGAGCCTGGCAGCTTCGCGATACCAGTGGGTTGCGGCGACCAGATCGCCCTCGGATTGGGCGCGATGGCCACGGGTATAGAGCGCGGCCCAGGAGGGTTCGCTCGGCGCCGGCGTGGCCGCGCCGGCACTCGCGGAGTCCGAGCC
>JBKPDM010000277.1:0-10317 GCA_046727895.1 Pseudomonadota bacterium
GCGCTATCCTGACGGCGTCGACGCGGAGGGCTTCATGCAGAAGAACGCCTCCGACTACTTTCCGCGTTGGATTCGCCGGGCGCGCCTCGCCAAGGAGAACGGTGAGGTCGAGCATGTTCTGGCGGACGATGCCGCAACCCTGGTATATCTCGCCAACCAGGCCTGCATCACCCTGCATATCGGGCTCGCGCGGGTCGACCGGACTGACCACCCGGACCGACTCGTGATCGATCTGGATCCCTCGGACGAGGATTTTGCCAAGGTCAAGCGGGCCGCCCGCGCCGCCAGACGCCTGCTCGAGGCGGTGGGCCTCGTGCCATTCCTGCAGCTCACGGGGTCGCGCGGTCTGCACGTCTGGGTGCCGCTCGACCGCTCAGCGACCTTCGACGAGGTGCGCGCGTTTGCTTCGGACCTGACGGAGCGGCTGGTCGGGCACCAATCGGAGGAGCTCACGACCGAGCAGCGCAAGGCCAAGCGCGGCGTGCGCGTGTTTCTGGACGTGGGCCGCAACGCCTACGGCCAGACCGCGGTCGCACCCTACGCCGTGCGTGCCCGTGACGAGGCCCCGGTGGCCACGCCCTTGGACTGGACCGAGCTCGAAGACGCCGGTCTCGACCCCCGGCGGTTCACGATTGCCAATCTGTTTCGCCGCCTCGGCCAAAAGTCCGATCCCTGGGGCGACATCGGCCGTCACACCCGCGACCTCTGCTCCGCGCGTGAGCGCCTGGCAGCGCTCGCCGGCTGAGCGGGCGTCAGTCCTTGAGCTTCGGCCTGTCGGAGTAGACCTTGAGCCCCGGGTTGGCGCGCTCGAGGTCGTCCGTCTCATCACCGGCGGGCGTCCGGCTGAACCGGACATTGGCGGACCTCCTCGGCTTCGGCAGGTCGCTCCGCGCCACCATGCCGGTCAGCTTCTTCTCGGCGTCGAGCACCGGCAGGTGGCGAACCTTGAGCTCGGCCATCATCGCCGCCACATCGTCGGCGCGCTGATGCTCGAAGCAAAGGGGCACGCCGGGCCGCATGACATCGCGGATCTCGACCGTGCCGAGATCCATCCGGTCCTTGCGCCTATGCCGCGTGATGTCGCCGCCGCTGATCACCCCGACCAGCTCGTCGCCATCGACCACCGGCAGGGCGCGGAGGCCGCTCGCCCGCATGCGCTGGGCCGTGACCCTGAGCGTCGCATGAAGATGAGCGACCTCGGCGGTCCGGATCATCAGGTCGCTGATCCGTGCTCGAGCGCGCGCTTGGCTCATGATCTTCTCCTCCGCGCCGGTCATCGCTGCGGCCGCGCCCGGCGTCGCCGTGCGGTAACCAGCCACACCAGCCAGCCCAGTCCGACTGCCGTAAGCAGGATCATGACCAACGGCACCGGCACACCGAGCAGGACCGGACCAATCCGCTCGTCGCGCACGAACGGCAGCAGGATGACGATGTAGCCGGCCAGCAGCAGGGTGATGGCGATCCAGACCCGAAAAATCCAACGGCGCCATTTGCCTGCTGCTTCGGCTGGCGAATGCCCCATCATGGCGCACCCCTCGCTTCCAGGGTCACTCGGAAGTCAACGTAGGCCGGCGCCAAGGGTTCCATGATCACTGCGATTCGACCGATGCGCTGCGGGAGTGTTCACGAGCCGCTGAAGTGCCCACATTGACGGGAGGTGGGTCTGCCCGGATCAGGCGGCCGCCAGTCTCGCCGATGGACCAAGGAGAGAGTGAAGATGATCGAGCCTGGGAAGCACCTCGTGCGCTTCGGCGCCTTTGCGATCCTTGCCTGCGGGCTGCTGCTGGGGCGCGCGGCTATCAGCGCCGAGACCGGTACCGCCGCCGATGTCAGCCAGCAGGCCGCCCAGACCTACGATGCCATCAAGGACTATGGGTACGCCAAGAAGGACGAAGTGACCAACTGGGCGGACCAGAAGCTCGGGCAGTTGCAGCAGAAGATGGCCGTGCTCAAGACAAAGGCCGAAGAGACGGGTGGCGATGCCAAGGCCCGCTGGGATGAGGTCGCGAGCGGCTTCGAAGGGCAACGCCGGCAGGCGGCCGAGCAGATTGAGCGGCTGAAAGGAGCGAGCGCCGGCGCCTGGGACGACGTCAAGCAAGGCACCCTCGACGCCATCGCCACCCTGGACAAGTCCCTCACGCAGGCGGCTTCCCGCTTCAAGTGAGCCGCGGCCGGCATCGACGGGCGGGAATGACCTGACGCCCGTGACGACTCCGGCAGCGGCAGCTTTTTGGAGGTAGGCAGTGATGACGGACGACTATCAGAGGGCCGTTCTTGATCCGGCTTCCGTATTCGCGTCTCCCGAGGAGGTCCTGAAGCGGACGGATCTGAGCCGTGAGCAGAAGCTGAAGGTGCTCGGTCAGTGGCTGACCGACGCGCGCGAGCTCTCGGTCGCGGAGGGCGAAGGCATGACCGGCGGCGAGCCCTCGCTGATCGAACGGGTCAGCGCCGCACTCGCGACTCTCGAGCGGGTTCGCTAGTTACTCCCGATCGGCGGACCGGGTCCGCGCCTCGGCTTGCGCCGGGTCGGCGCGATCAACGGGAGAGCATGCTCACGCCGCTGGCGGAGCCGACGATGACCCGCGAGGCGAGGCCCACGAACAGACCGCTCTCGACGACGCCGACCATCGCCGCCAGGCGCTGGTGCAAAGCGGCGGGATCGGCGATCGTGCCGAAGGCGCAGTCGGCGATCCAGTTGCCGCTGTCGGTCTGGAACGGCTGATCGCTGGACCCGCGCAGGTTTGGCACTGCGCCCGCCTCGGTGAGACGATCGAGCACCACCTGCCAGCCAAAGGTCACGATCTCGACCGGGAGCGACATGCGGCTGCCGAGCCGCTCAACCAGCTTGGTCTCGTCGACAATCACGACCATCTGGCGGCTGGCCGAGGCGACGATCTTCTCGCGCAGGAGCGCGCCGCCGTGTCCCTTGACGAGGTTGAGGGTACCGACCTCGACTTCATCCGCGCCGTCGATCGTCATTTCGATCCGCCGATGTTCTGCGAAGCTGGTGAGCGGTACGCCGAGCTCGCGCGCCCTCGCCGCGGTCTGCTCCGAGGTCGGGATGCCGGCCACGCGCAGCCCCTTGGCAACGCGCACCGCGAGGCCCTCCAGAGCGAACGCCGCGGTCGAGCCGCTGCCGAGACCGAGGACCATGCCGTCCTCGACCAGCGCGACCGCGGCCTCGGCGGCCGCGCGCTTGAGATCGTCTTGGTTCATGGCCGCGACTCCGATCCTTTCGCCGGTCCGGTGCCGGCATGACCCAGCTTCGCGAGCACGGCATCGACGATTTCTCGCGGCCGCGCATCAATCGAGACGACCAGGGGGTTCTCGTCGGCGGTCGGTTCCTCGAGCGCCTCGAACTGGCTCTCGAGCAGGCCCGCGGGCATGAAATGTCCTTGCCGGCTGGCAAGGCGCTGGGTGATCAGCGTCTGACTGCCCTTGAGATAGGCCAGCCGCACGTCCGGACGGTCGCCGATGATGATCGCCCGATAGCTTCGCTTGAGCGCGGAGCAGGTGACTACGCCGGGGCGGCCGGCTTGCCGTTCGGCGTCGATCCAGGCCGCGACGCTCTGCAGCCAGGGCCAGCGATCCTCATCGGTCAGCGGGACGCCGGCGTGCATCTTCTCGACGTTAGCTTTGGGGTGGAGATCGTCGCCATCCTCGAAATCCCACTGCAGCCGGCCGGCGAGCTGCGCGGCAATCGTGGTCTTGCCCGAGCCTGAGACGCCCATCACGACGAGGACTGATGGCAGCGGCATCGAGATCACTCCCCAGGTGCGGGCTTACGTCGAGCCCGACGGGCAGGCCGCGCGATCGACGAGGAAATGCAGGCGGCCCGCGGGCCGTATGCGCGCGGCCGGCAGAGCGGCGTCCGCTGCCCGGACCCGGGAGAGGATTTCCCGCTTGCCCGCGCCAGACACGAGAAACGCCACCTCGCGGCTGCTCTCGAGCGCCGGGTAAGTAAGCGTGATCCGCGCCTCAGCCTTGGCACCGATGACCGCAGCGACCCAGTGTGAGCGCTCCGCGAGCACGGCGGTGCCCGGAAACAGCGATGCGGTGTGACCGTCCTCACCGAGGCCGAGCAGCGTGACGTCGAACAGCGGCCGGGCGGGGTCGAGCCGGTCTGCGTCATAGAAGGCTTTGAGCTCGCGCTCGTAGGCGGCCGCGGCCTCCGCGGGCGTCATGCCCTCGGTCGGAACCGGATGGACGTTCTGAGCCGGAATCGGCGCGACATCGAGCATGGCCTCGCGCACCATCCGATAGTTGCTGAGCGGATCGTCCTTCGGGACGAAGCGCTCGTCGCCCCAAAACCAGTGCACCCGCGCCCAGGGGAACGCGGCGCGGTGCTTCGCCCCTGCGAGCAGCTGGTAGAGCCGTTTGGGCGTCGAACCACCGGATAAGGAAACGCTCGCCCGCTCGCCGGCCGCCGCCACCCGCTCGGCGAGCCAGGCCGCGGCGTGCCCGGCGAGCGCCTCCGCATCCGGCAGGACAACGACCTCGGCCTCGGCTGCGCCCGTCATTTCTGCTTCTCCATCAGCTTGCCCCACGACCCCAGGATGAAGCGCTCGACCGCCTCGGCAAAGCCGTTCGCCTCGTTGGAGCCGGTCACCACATCCGCCTCGGCCTTCATCTCGTCGTCGGCGTTGCCCATGGCGATGGCAAAGCCGCTCTTGCGGAACATCGCCACGTCGTTGGAGCCGTCGCCGATGGTCACGATCTCATCGTGTGCGATCTTCAGGGTGCGCGCCAGATAGTCGAGCACCATGCCCTTGTTGGCCTCGGGGTGGGTGACGTCGACGTAGTAGCGTTGGGAGCGGATCGCCGTGGCGCCCGCGCCGAGCACCTTCTGCAGGTTCGCCTCGCACCGTTCGACCCGGTCTAAATCGTCGCTCACGCCGACGATCTTGGTGGCGCGCTCGAGCGCGCGACCAAATTCGGCCACCACCGTCGGCGCAAACAGCACCGTCCGATGCTCGTGCTCGACGTAGGGTCCGGATGGTCTGAGGATCAGCCAGTCGTTGCCGGAGAACACCCACGGATCGATGCGGTGCGCTTCGATCATCTGGAGCGCGCGTTGCGCGGCCGGCGGGGCGATGGTCCGCTCCTCGATGATCTCGAGCCTGGGCGTGGCGTAGGCGCCGCCATTGAAGGCGCCCATCGTCGTGTCCAGCGCCAGCGGCTCGATCAGCATCTCCAGACCGCGCGGCGGCCGGCTGCTCGTGATCGCGAAGCGCACGCCGGCATCGTGCAGCCGGAGCACCGCCCGGCATGTGCCCTCCGTCAGAACCTTGTCGGTCGTGACCAGGGTGCCGTCGACGTCCGAAAGCAGAAGCGAGATTTTCCGCGGACGCCTCGGTGCATGCGTCGTCATGTCAGCTCTTGCCTACCCTATTGCCCGCCACCGCCGCCCGTCGCGGGCGATGAGATCATCGGCCACGCTCGGCCCCTCGCTGCCGACTTCGTAGAAGACGAGATCACGCGGCCGGGTCGAATGCCACGCGTCCAGGATCGGCTGGACCACGCTCCAGCCCGCCTCGATGTTGTCGGCGCGCTGGAACAGGGTCGCATCGCCCATCATGCAGTCGTAGATCAGCGTCTCGTAGCCGGTGCTCGGCGCGGTATCGAAATAGTCCTCGTATTTGAAGTCCATGCGCACGCCCTCGATGCTGATCCTGGGGCCCGGGATCTTGGCGTTAAACTGCAGCGCCGCGCCCTCGTTCGGCTGGATTCGGAGGAGCAGGAAGTTCTCAGAGAGCTGTTCGACCGGCGTGTCGCGAAACAGAGCGAACGGCGCCTTCTTGAATTCGATCGCAATCTCGGTCTGGCGCGCCGCCAGCGCCTTGCCGGTGCGCAGATAGAAGGGCACGCCCGCCCAGCGCCAGTTGTCGACCATGAGCCGCATCGCGACGTAGGTCTCGGTGGTCGAGTCCGGCGCCACGTCCGGTGCCTGCCGGTAAGCCTCGGCCGGCTGCCCCTGCACCATACCCGCGGCGTACTGGCCGCGCACGGCCCAACGCGCGACCTCTTCGGGCCGCAGACGCTGCACGGCGTCAAGGACCTTGGCCTTTTCCGTGCGCACCGCGTCGGCGGCGAAGCAGGTCGGCGGCTCCATCGCCGTGAGGGCCAGGAGCTGGAACAGGTGGTTCGGCACCATGTCGCGGAGCGCGCCAGTGGCGTCGTAGAACTTGCCGCGGTGCTCGACGCCGACCGTCTCGGCGACCGTGATCTGCACGTGTTCGATGTGCTCGCGGTCCCAGAGGGGCTCGAACAGGCCGTTGGCGAATCGCAGCACCATGATGTTCTGGACCGTCTCCTTCCCGAGGTAGTGGTCCATGCGATAGATCTGATGCTCTTGCACCGCTTTGAGGAGCTGTCGATTCAGCGCCTGCGCGGAGGCGAGGTCGGTCCCGAACGGCTTTTCCACGATCACCCGGCGCCAGCCGCCGTCCGGCTCGCGCATCAAGCCGGCCGCAGCCAGCCGCTCGACAATGGGAGCGAAGGCTGTGGGTGGCGTGGCGAGATAGAAGATGCCATTTCCGCCAGCGCCGTGCTCCCGCTCCAGCCCGGCGAGAACACCCCCCAGCCGCTCGTAGGTGTCGGGATCGTCGAACTCGCCGCGCACGTATTGCAGGCGTGCGGCAATCTGGCGCCACTCCGGCGTGTCGGCGAGATCCGGCGTGACCTCTGCCACCCGCTCGCCAAGCGTCCGACGGAAGCTCTCGGTATCGTAATCGTCGTAGGCGATCCCGATCAGGTCGAACTGCTCCGGCAGCACCTTCATGCGCGCGAGGTTGCAGAGCGCCGGCACGATCAGGCGTCGCGTCAGGTCGCCAGTGGCGCCGAAGATGGCGAGCGCGCAGGGCGGCGCAGCTTGATACTCGTCCGACATGTCAGCCCCTCCCCCGAGCGATGATGATGTATATAGGGCACGCCGCGTGCCCGGCCCGGCGACGTCAGGCGGGCAGGGGACGCGGGTCTTTCGCCCGAATCCTGGCCCAGGTGTCACGCAACGCGACCGTGCGGTTGAAGACCGGCCGCCCGGGCGTCGAGTCCGGATCGAGGCAGAAGTAGCCCTGACGCTCGAACTGAAGCGCGACGTCGGGGGCCGCCTCGGCGAGGCTCGGTTCGATCCGGCACCGGGTCAGCACCTCGAGCGAATGCGGGTTGAGATCGTCGAGAAAATCGCCCTCGGCGCCGGGATCGGATCGCGTGAACAGATGATCGTACAGCCGCACCTCAGCGGGCAGGGCATGGGTGGCGGAGACCCAGTGCAGCGTCGCCTTCACCTTGCGCCCATCGGGCGCGTCGCCGCCGCGGGTTGCCGGGTCGTAGGTGCAGCGCACCTCGGCCACCTCGCCAGCGTCGCTCTTCACGACCTCGCGCGCCGTGATCAGATAGGCGTAGCGCAGGCGAACCTCGCGTCCGGGTGCCAGGCGGAAGAACTTGCTCGGCGGCTCTTCCATGAAATCGTCGCGCTCGATGTAGATCTCACGCGAGAAATTCACGAGCCGGGTGCCGGCGGCCGGATCTTCCGGATTGTTGATCGCTTCGAACGGCTCCGCTTCGTCTTCCGGATAGTTCACGATTACCACCTTGAGGGGACGCAGGACGGCCATGCGGCGGGAGGCGGTCCGGTTCAAGAGTTCGCGCACGCAGTGCTCCAGCAGGGCGAGGTCGACCAAGCTGTCACTCTTGGCAACGCCGATCCGCTGCACGAAGTCGCGGATCGCGGCGGGCGGAATGCCGCGCCGGCGCAACGCCGCCAAGGTCGGCATGCGCGGATCGTCCCAGCCCTGCACGCGGCCCTCGCGGACCAGCTGCAGCAGCCTCCGCTTCGAGAGCACTGTGTGCGAGAGATTGAGCCGCGCGAACTCGTACTGGCGCGGGCGCGACGGCACCGGCAGGTTCTCGATCAGCCAGTCGTAGAGGGGGCGATGGTCCTCGAACTCGATCGTGCAGAGCGAATGGGTGACGTGCTCGATCGCATCCGACTGGCCGTGGGCGAAGTCGTAGGTCGGATAGATGCACCACGCGTCACCGGTGCGCGGGTGGCGGGCGTAGCGGATGCGATAAAGAACAGGGTCGCGCAGATTGATGTTGCCCGACGTCATGTCGATCCTGGCCCGCAGGACCCGGGCGCCCTCCGGAAATTCGCCCGCCCGCATCCGGCGGAACAGGTCCAGATTCTCGGCCGCGGGCCGGTCGCGATAGGGGCTGTTCCGGCCGGGCTCGGTCAGCGTGCCGCGGTAGGCGCGGATCTGCTCGGCCGAGAGATCGTCGACATAGGCCTTGCCGTGCCGGATCAGATGCTCGCCCCATTCATAGAGCTGCGCGAAATAGTCGGAGGCGAAGGAGAGGTGCGGGCCCCAGTCGAAGCCAAGCCAGCGCACGTCGCGCTTGATCGCCTCGATGAATTCCGTCTCCTCCTTCTCCGGATTGGTGTCGTCGAAGCGGAGGTAGCAATGGCCGCCGAACTCCTGGGCGATGCCGAAATTGAGGCAGATCGATTTGGCGTGGCCGATGTGCAGGTAACCGTTCGGCTCAGGCGGGAAGCGGGTGACGACCGTATCGCAGCGACCCGCGCGCAGGTCGTCGCGGATGATGTCGCGGATGAAATCCCGCTGGCTCTCGTCGGCGATGGTCTCAGCCCCGTTCATTCCGTCGCGCTCCGGTCCCGGCACCATCCCAGGACCCTCTGCTCAAGGGCGACCATGTCTGCCAGAAAAGCCGCCTCCGGCCAAGTCTATGCGCGCCGCCGACCGTTGGCGACCGGGAGTGGCGTCTTCGGCGGCCTTGTCAGGCCCCAGGCGGCCGGCCGCTCAGCGGCCGTGATACTCCCGATACCACTCGACGAAGAGAGGCAATCCCTCTTCGATCGGCGTCTTCGGTTCGAAGCCGAGATCGCGCCGGCTCGACTCGATGTCGGCGCAGGTCCGCACCACGTCGCCCGGCGGCAGGGGCGCGAGCCGGATCTCGGCCTGGCGACCCAGCGCCTCCTCCAGGACGGTCACGAAGCGGCGAAGCGCGACCGGCCGGTGATTGCCCAGGTTGTAGATCTTGTGCGGCGCCTCATCGCCGGCCGCGGGTGGCCGGTCGAGGGCGGCGAGCACGCCGGCGACGATGTCCTCGATGTAGGTGAAGTCGCGCTCCATCTCGCCGTGATTGTAGAGCGTGATCGGCCGGCCCCCGCTGATCGCCTCGGCGAACAGATACGCCGCCATGTCCGGCCGGCCCCATGGTCCATAGACGGTGAAGAAGCGAAGCCCGGTCGCGGGGACGCGGTAAAGGTGGCTGTAGCAGTGGCTGAGGAGCTCGTCCGCCCGCTTGGTCGCCGCATAGAGCGAGATCGGCTGGTCGACCCGGTCTTCGACCGCGAACGGGATCTTGGTGTTGCCGCCGTAGACCGAGCTCGAGCTGGCGTAGACCAGATGGCGCAGCCCGGACAGCTCGCGCCGGCAGATCTCGAGGATCACCATGTGGCCCCGGAGATTGCTGTGGACGTAATCAAAAGGCGCCTCGAGCGAGTGGCGCACGCCGGCCTGCGCGGCCAGGTGCACGATGCCGTCGATCCGGTCCCGATGGCGGCGGGCGATGGTGGTGAGCGCCTCGAGATCGGCGATGTCGGCCTGCTCGAACGCGAAGCCCGCGTGGGCGCGCAGGCGATCCAGGCGCGCCCGCTTGAGCGCCGGATCGTAGTAGCGG
This sequence comes from Pseudomonadota bacterium, assembly GCA_046727895.1. Taxonomy (GTDB): domain Bacteria; phylum Pseudomonadota; class Alphaproteobacteria; order Geminicoccales; family Geminicoccaceae; genus DATAOG01. Next base: position 9,703 of record JBKPDM010000277.1, read on the forward strand.
TTCAGGTTGTCGATGCCGAGCACCCGATCGCCCCGGGCGAGCAACGCCTCCACGACATGGTAGCCGATGAAGCCGGCGGTGCCGGTGACCAGAACCGTCATGGTTGGACGCCTTTCCTCGCGAGCGCACTCGACCTAGCACGGAACACCGTGCCGGCCAAAACCTAGCGTCCAACGGTTATCGCATTGTTCAAACTGCGGTCCTCCCGGGTGCGCAGGGCAAGGTTGTCGCCGCGCCCCCGAACGGCGGCAGAGCGATTGCCATCAGATATGGATCGGTGCGCCGTGGGTCGCCAGCGCCGCTTCCTTGATCGCCTCCTCGAGGGTCGGATGGGCGTGTGAGGTCCGGGCGAGGTCCTCCGAGGAGGCGCCGAACTCGATCGCCAGCGCCGCTTCGGCAATCATCGTGCCGGCCTCGGCACCGATGATGTGGACGCCCAGCAGGCGATCGCTCGCGGCATCAGCCAGGATCTTGACGAAGCCGTCGGTCTGGCCGGTCGCCCGCGCCCGCGAGTTGGCCGAGAACGGAAACTTGCCGGCCTTGTAATCGATGCCCGCGTCCTTCAACTGTTCCTCGGTCTTGCCAACCGAGGCGACCTCGGGCGCGGTGTAGATG
>JBKPDM010000278.1:0-3618 GCA_046727895.1 Pseudomonadota bacterium
CGCCGCCCATGAAGGCCAGCGCGCGGGTGTGGGCCGCGATCCAGCCGCGGCAGGAGGCCAGCGGCTCCGACTGCGAAGCAGCGCCGGTCAGGCGACCGGCGAGGGCCGGGAGGGTCTGTGTCCAGGTCGCCTCGGCATAGGTGTAGCTGGACGCCCCCATGGCCGCGACGAACACCTGCGCCTGGCGCAGCTCGCCGGTCCGCCCGTCGACGATCTCGACCGTCTGCCCGGCATAGTCGACGAACAGGCGCTCGCCGGCCGGGTGCGCCTGGCGCATGGTCGGCGACAGCCGCCCTTCCCAGGCGCGGTAGAGCTCGCACCAGCGGCTGTAGCCGTAGCCGCCCGGTTCTCGCGCCCGGTACTCCTCCCAGAGCAGCATGAGCGTGACGCCGGGGCGGCGCAGCTCGCGGTGCACCTGCGTCCAGTCCGGCTCGGTCTTCCGACGACAGCCCTGCCTGCTGCTGTTGCCTGCGTAGAGCACGGCTTCCAGCACCCGGTCGCTCAGCGTCTCGGGCAACGGCCATTCCAGGCCTGCCGCCGCTACGCGTTCGAGTGTCAGCGCCACCGTGCTGCGCGCGATTGCTCAGCGACAATCATCTTGGCCGGTTGGCGACATCCATCTTGGCCGGTGGGGAGGACCGCAGGGAGGGCGTAGCCCGACCGAAGGTCTGACCCACCGGAGCGGGGATCGCGAGCCGTAGGCCCGTCGTCGTGGTGCCTCCAGCAAGGGCGCAGTCGCACCGCGAGGATGTTCGACTGTGCCCGGCGACCGGATCACCGACAGACAGGTCACCCGCTACATGACGCTCCGACGAACCCACAGCCAGGAAGCCGCCGCCGCCAAGGTCGGGATCAGCACCCGATCCGGTCGGCGCATCGAGGCCAATCCGACCCTGCCCTCGCAGAAGCCACGCCGTCGTTGGCGCTCACGGCCCGACCCGTTGGCCGAGGTGTGGGAGAGCGAGGTCGTGCCTCTGCTGGCCGCCAACCCGGGTCTGCTCGGCACGACGATCCTCCACCACCTGCACGAGCTGCATCCCGGGCGCTTTCATGGTGTGTTGCGCACCTTGCAGCGGCGGATCCGGCAGTGGCGGGCGCTCGCGGGCCCGGCCAAGGAGATCTTCTTCCCGCAGGAGCACGAGCCCGGCCGGATGGGCCTGTCCGACTTCACCGATGCGAACGAGCTCAAGGTGACGATCGCCGGCGTCGTTCTCGACCATCGCCTCTACCACTTCACCTTCGCCTTCTCGGGCTGGGAGCATGCCGAGGTGATCGCCTGCGGGGAGAGCTTCACCGCCCTGGCCCACGGGCTGCAGAACGCGCTGTGGCAGGCGGGAGGGGTCCCTGCCGAGCATCGCACCGACAGTCTGTCGGCTGCCTTCAAGAACCTGCAGGAGCAGGACGACTTCACCGCCCGCTATGCCGAGCTCTGCCGGCACTACGGGATGACCCCGTCGCGCAACAACCGTGGCCTCGCGCACGAGAATGGCAGCATCGAGGCTGCCAACCGGCACCTCAAGCGTGCTCTCGATCAGGCGCTGATGCTGCGTGGCCATCGGGACTTCGACACGCTCGAGGCCTATGGCCACTTCGTCCGCGACGTCGTCGCCCGACGCAATGCGCGTCTGGCCAAGCCGTTCGCCATCGAGCGCGCGGCCCTCCGCGCCCTGCCCGAGCGGCGCAGTGCCGACTTCGTCGAGACCGAGGCCAGGGTGACGAGGGCCAGCGCCTTCACCGTTCGCGGCATCCTCTACACTGCACCTTCCCGATTGATCGGCCACCGCCTCAAGATCCGACTCTATCATGACCGGCTCGACTGCTATCTCGGCGCGAGCCTCGTCCTGTCCGTTCCTCGCGGGCATCCGGCGCCGGGCAAGAGCCGCGGCCGCGTCATCGACTACCGCCATCTGCTCGAGGGGTTGAAGCGCAAGCCGCAGGCGCTCAAGGGCCTGATCTTCCGCAACGAGCTGTTCCCGAGCGACGCCTACAGCCGCACGTGGGAGGTGATCGAGGCCCGCCTGCCGCCGCGCAGGGCCTGCCGCCTGATGATCGGTCTGCTCGAGCTCGCTGCCGGGCAGGCCTGCGAAGCCGAGCTCGGTGCGATGCTCACAGTCCTGCTCGCGATCGGCGAGCTGCCCGATCTCGATGAGCTCCAGGCCCGGTTCCAGCCGCGCCTGGCGACACCACCAACGATCGAGGTGCCCCTGCCGGCGATCGCTGCCTATGACGCCCTCATCTCCTCGGAGCCGCCGACATGAGCGCGGCTCAGGCCGAGGCGGCGCGGCTGCCGATCATGCTCGCTGAGTTGCGGCTGCCGACGGTGCACCGCCTCTGGCCAGACTTCGCCGATCGGGCCGACAAGGAGGGCTGGCCCGCGGCCAGGTTCCTTGCCACCTTGGTCGAGCATGAGCTTGCCGAGCGCGTCACGCGGCGGATCGAGCGGCATCGCCTCGAATCCCGCCTGCCGCCCGAGAAGACGCTCGCCACCTTCGACTTCTCCGCCGTGCCGCGGGTCCGCAAGGCACACATCCTGGCGCTGGCCGCCGGCGATTCCTGGCTCGAGAAGGGAGCCAACATCCTGGTCTTCGGGCCACCCGGCGTCGGCAAGTCGCACATCGCCTCGGCCCTGGGGCATGCGCTCGTCGACAACGGCTATCGTGTGCTGTTCGGCCGGACCGTCGATCTCGTTCAGCGCCTCCAGGTCGCTCGCCGGGAGCTCCAGCTCCCGGCGGCACTCGCCAAGCTCGACAAGTTTGATCTCCTGATTCTCGATGACATCAGCTACGTCCGTAAGGACCAGGCCGAGACCAGCGTGCTGTTCGAGCTCATCGCCGAACGCTACGAGCGGCGCAGTCTGTTGATCACCGCCAACCAGCCCTTCTCGGCCTGGGACAGCGTCTTCCCGGAGCCGGCCATGACCGTCGCCGCGATCGACCGCCTCGTCCACCACGCCACCATCTTCGAGCTCAACGTCGAGAGCTATCGACGCCGCGCCGCCACGCGCAGCCGAGCGACGACAATCACCGGCGACAGCCACGACACCAGCCCGGAGGAACGCCGTGCACCCACCGAGCCTCCAACATCCCCCGCCACGGCCACCCTAACCCGCGAGCCCAGTACCACGACGGACCGGACAGAATGATTGTCGCCAACCGGTCAGGATGATTGACGCTCTACATCGCGGCGACGCTTGAGCCGGGCGCGTCGGTTTCGATCGTGGCGCGCCGACACGATCTGAACGCCAACCAGCTGTTCAAATGGCGCCGTATGTTCGCTGGACCGACGAAGCTGCCGGCCGTAGAGCTGGTGCCGGTCCAGATCGGCCCGGCCTTGCCGAGGGAGCCGCTGGCCGCAGCGGCACCCGCAGCTCCGGCCAAGCCAGGCTCGATCGAGATCACGCTGTCCGGCGGCGTTCGGGTCAAGGTATCGGGCACGGTCGACCCGGTCGCCATCACGGCCGCCATCGCGGCTGTGATGAAGGCGCGCCGGCGACGGTGATCGGCCTTCTGTCCGGGACCCGGGTCTGGCTGGCGACCGGCCACACCGACATGCGGCGCGGCATGAACGGGCTTGCTCTGCAGGTACAGGAAACGCTGCAACGCGATCCCTATGATGGTC
>JBKPDM010000279.1:0-3920 GCA_046727895.1 Pseudomonadota bacterium
CGTCTCGATCGGGGCCGACCGGCTGCATCCCTTGATTCAGGCCCAGGGTCACCGCTGGCTGGCCGGCGAGGGCGTCCGCGAGGAGTTCTACGTCCGAGCGAGCATCCCGGCGGGGGAGGAGGCGGACAAGGAGTGGCGCCAGAGCCCGTGGTACTGGATGCTTGAGAACCGCGAATGGCGGATGCGTTGGCGAATCGCCATCGGCCAAGGCACCAACGAGTTTCCGCTGCTTGCGACCCTCGCGGCGGAGGGCGGCACCGACTATTGGGCGCGGATCGTTCGCTTCGGTGAGCGGGCCAGCATCGGGGAGGGGCAGGGCGTCGCCACCTCCTTCGCGACCCGCGATCCGGAAGGCTTCACCGCGCAGGAGCTCGCCACGATCGAGGCGACACTCCCGGCCTTTGCGCTCGCCTTCAAGGCGAGCATGACGGTCGACACGGCGCGCACCCTCGTCACGACCTACCTTGGACGTGACGCGGCCGAGCGGATTTTGCGCGGCGAGATCGAGCGCGGCCAGGTCAAGACCGTGCGCAAGGTCCTTTGGTTCAGTGATCTCACCGGCTTCACCAGGATCGCCGACAGCCTGCCGCGCGAGCAGCTGCTCGACCTGCTCAACGCCTATGCCGACTGCCTGGTCGGCGTCGTCCACGACCATGGCGGCGAGGTGCTCAAGTTCATGGGTGACGGCATCCTGGCAGTGTTCGATGGCGCCGAGAACGACGCCTGCGAGCGCGCCCTGGATGCGGCTGAAGCCGCGCGCGTAGCGATCGCCCGTCTCAACCAGGAGCGATCGGCGGCCGGTCTGCCGGTGACCAGCTTCACCCTTGCCTTGCACGAGGGCGAGGTGCTCTCCGGCAACGTCGGCAGCCAGGAACGGCTTGACTTCACCGTGGTCGGCCCGGCGGTCAATGAGGCGAGCCGGATTCAGGCGATGAGCCGCTCGCTCGACCAGCCGATCCTGATCTCAGCCATCTTCGCTGCGGCCTGCGGCGAGCAGCGCGCGCGCCTGGTCTCGCTCGGCCGCTATGCGCTGCGCGGCGTCGGCCGGCCGCAGGAACTCTTCACCCTCGACCTCGCGGGCAGCGCTGGACCCTCGTCCGGGAATTGAGGCGCACTCCCAGCTTCCGCTACAGCGCCGTGCGCAAGTGAAACGACTTCGGGCGGGTGAGGTGCTCGTACTGGAGGCGGGAGAGGGAGCAGCCGCGACCCGAGTCCTTGACCCCGGTCCAGGCGAGCGCCGGATCGAGATAGTCGCAGCGGTTCGTGAACCAGGTGCCGGTTTCGACCCGATCGCCGATCCGAATCGCCGCCTCGACGTCCTGTGTCCAGATCGCCGCCGTGAGCCCGTAGCGGCTGTCGTTCATGAGCCGGATCGCTTCCTCGTCGGATGAGACTTTCATGATCCCGACCGCGGGGCCGAAGGTCTCTTCGGTCATGATCCGCATCGAATGGTCGACGCCGGTCAGCACCTGCGGCGCCATGTAGGCCGAGCCCGGCGCATCACGCGCGAACGTCTTGGGGTCGAGGTGCGCCTTGGCACCTGCAGCAACCGCGTCGGCGATCTGACCACGGACGAAGTCGGCGGCGGCCGGCCGCACCAGCGGCCCGAGCGTGGTCTCGGGATCGGTCGGGTCGTCCAGCCTGTAGCTGCGGGCGAACCCGACCAGCCCCTCGACGAAGCGCTCGTACACCGCCTCGTGGACATAGATCCGCTCGATCGCGCAGCAGGACTGGCCGCTGTTGAAGAAGGCGCCGTCGGCCAAATTCTCAATCGCATGGTCGAGGTCGGCATCGGGGCGGAGGTAGGCCGGGTCCTTGCCGCCGAGCTCGAGCCCGATGCCGAGGAAGCCGTGCGCCGCCGCTTCCTGAACGCTGTGCCCGCCGCCGACCGAGCCCGTGAAGCTCACGAAGTCGACCGCACCGCTCTCGATGATCCGGGCCGCATCTTCATGGCGAAGGTGCAGATATTGGAATATTCCCTCCGGCAGGCCGGCCGTCTGGAACGCTTCCGCCATGCGCTCGGCGCAAAGCGGCGTCTGGCCCGAGTGCTTGAGGATCACGGCATTGCCCGCCATGAGCGCCGGCACCACGCCGTTGACCGCGGTGAGGTAGGGGTAGTTCCAGGGCGCGATCACGAAGCGGCTCGTGCCGGATGAAGCGGGTGAAGCCCGCCTTGGCGCCGACCTCGACGTCGGCCAGCGCCGGCCCCGCGACGTCGATCATGTAGCGGGCCCGTTCCTCGAAGCCGCCGACCTCGCCCGGCGTGTAGCGGATCGGCCGGCCCATCTGCCAGGTCACCTCGGCGGCGATCTCAGCCTTCTTGGCCACGAAGGCGTCGACCGCGCTGACAAGGATCCTCGCCCGCTCCGCAACCGGAACCGCCCGCCAGACGGCCTGCGCCCGCCGCGCCCGGGCAGTGGCGGCCTCGATCTCGGCATCGCCCGCCAGGAGCCGCTCGGCCAGCACGGCGCCGTTCACCGGAGAGATCACGCGAAGTCTGTCGCCCATTCTGTTGCCCCAAAGTCCTCACCCTCACTGTCTGCGCGAGGTTTTGCGCGATCGAGCCTGGCCGCCACGCTCGATGCCGTCGATGGTAGCGGGTTGCGCGTGAAATGACAGACGGACTCTCGCTGTCGCCCGAGGTCGGCATCGGAGCCGGCGTACTGTACCCCGCATGAAAGTGGTACCCTGAGGACGCGCCCTGCTATATTGCCGGCGCGATCGTCGGAAATCCGGAGGGATGCTGATGCGAGGCTGGCTGAGGAATGCCGTCGGTAGGGCCGCGTTGGTCGTCGTTATCGCGGCAGTCACCGGCGGCCCGGCGAGCGCAGCCCAGATCCGGCTCGTCACCCCCGTTGAACGTGGCAGCTTCGCCTATGCGTTGCTCGAGACGATCGGGCGCCATCTCGCCGAGGAGCTCCACGATCAGGTGGACGTGGAGTCGGTTCCCGGCGATCGCGGGGCACGGGCTGTCGAGACGGTCGCGAAGGCGGCACCGGACGGCCGGACTTTGCTGTTTGGATCGATGCTCGGGTTCGAGGTGAGCGCGGAATTCGGCCGGTCGCCGGCGTTGGCCCGGCTGACCCCGGTCGCCAAGCTGGCCTCGGGCATCTCTCTGGTGCTCATCGTCCCAGCGTCGTCGGATATCCAGGACTTTGCGGCCTTCGCGAGCGCCGCCGCGGCGCGGCCAATGCGGCTCAGCTACGCCGGCCCGACGACGACTGCCGGGGTCGCCCGCGCCCTCCTGGTCAAAGAGCTGAATGCGAAGTTCAAGGATGTCGTCCGCTCCGACCAGGAAGCGATCACCGACGATGTGGTGGCCGGTCGCGCCGACGCCGCGCTCCTCTATTCGCAGGGCCTGATCACTTCCTTCGCGGCGCGCTCCGGCGAGCTGCGGCCGCTCGTGAGTTTCGGCGCCGAGCGGAGCGGAGCGTTCAACGCCATCATGTTCAGCTGGTTCACCGGCGCCGTACCCGCGTTCAATGAGGTCACGCGCGACCCGAAGGACGATTTCACCGACGCTCTGGCCGTCTTCGGCCCGCCGGGGTTGCCCAAGGGCACGGTCAAGCGGCTGGTCGCCGCGTTCACCAGGGCCGGCGCCAATCCCGAGATGCAATCGGTGGCGGTCGAGACCGGCCTTCAGATCGAAGTCCACGGCCCGGATGTCGTGAGCGAAACGATGGCTCGGGACGCCCGCGTGCTCGAGCGCCTGCGTCCCTTCATGGAGCGATAGATTTCGGTCGTATCTCAGTCTTGAAGCGGGGCGTTCTCGACCAAACCGTCAGTTTTGCGCCGCTGCCGGCGCTCCGCCTGATCGCCGGAAGGGGGCGAGCGCATCGAGCTCGCGAATCTTCTGGGCGAGCATGGCCGCCCAGATGGCGTCGGCTTCTTCGTTCGGGTGGCCTTCCCAACGACTCACT
>JBKPDM010000280.1:0-5570 GCA_046727895.1 Pseudomonadota bacterium
CGATCACCGCGCGGCGCAGCGCGCCGGCCCAGAAATGCTCGATCGCGAGCGATGCGTCATCGTAGCTGAGCTCACCGCGGCGATATTGACCGATCAGGTCCAGCTGCGTTTCGATGAACAGGCGGGTCGCCCGGTTCGCCAGCGCGCGCACCGGAATCACCTTGAACTCCGGATCAACCTGGACCGAGGGCACGGCGTCCCTCGCGCTGGCCCGGATGAACGCCTGCTTGAACGCGGGATGGGCGATCGACTCGTTGGCGCAGACGAAGCGTGTGCCCATCTGGCAACCGGCCGCACCCATGCGAAGATAGGCCGCGATCGCCTCGCCGTGACCGATGCCGCCCGCGACGAACACCGGCACTTCGCGAAGGTGTGGCAGAATCTCCTGGGCCAGCACGCTGGTCGCGACCGGGCCGATGTGGCCGCCGGCTTCCATGCCTTCGATGATCAGGCCATCGGCGCCGGTGCGCACCAGCCGCCGGGCGACGCCGAGGCTCGGCGCGAAGCACAGCAGTTTGGCGCCACCCGCTTTGACCCGAAGCATCACAGCGCGGCTCGGCAGACCGCCCGCGAGCACGATGTGGCTGACCCGATGCTCGAGACAGACGTCGATCAGCTGATCGAGCTTCGGATGCATGATGATCAGATTGACCCCGAATGGGTGATTGGTCAGCGCCTGGGTGGCGGCAATCTCGACGCCGAGCTGCTCGGGCGTCATGGCGCCGCAGGCGATGACCCCGAAGCCGCCGGCGTTAGAGATCGCCGAGACCAGACGGCGCTCCGAGACCCAGGTCATCGCGCCGCCCATCAGTGATAACGGGCAACCTAGGAATTCTGTTCCGGCCCGCCACAATCTTTCGAGGCGGCGGCGACCGAGGGCGATCTCCGGCTCAGGCGGCATCGAGGCCGTACGCCGTGTGCAGCGTGCGCAGCGCCAGCTCGGTATAGGCCTCGTCGATCAGAATGCTGATCTTGATCTCCGACGTCGAGATCGCCTGGATGTTGATGCCGCGCTCGGCCAGGGTTCGGAACATGACGTGCGCGGTGCCGGCGTGCGAACGCATCCCGACCCCGATCACCGAGATCTTGACGACCTCGCCGTCGGCGCGGATCCGCCGGCAGCCGAGCTGCTCGCGCATCGCCTCGAGCGCGGCCGTCGTGCGCTCGAGGTCGGCGCGCCCGACGGTGAACGTCAGGTCGGTCGTCTCGCCATCGGCGGACACGCTCTGCACGATCATGTCGACATTGATGTTGGCCTCGGCCAGCGGGCCGAAGATGGTCGCGGCGACGCCAGGGCGGTCGGCGACGCCGACCAGCGTGATCTTGGCCTCGTCGCGGCTGTAGGCGATGCCGCTTACGATCTGCTGTTCCACGATTTCGCTCTCGTCCACGACCAGGGTGCCGGGGCGCGCCTCGAAGCTCGAGAGGACCTGGATGCGCACGCCGTGCTGCATCGCGAGCGCGACCGAGCGGGTGGCGAGCACCTTGGCCCCCTGGGAGGCCATCTCGAGCATCTCTTCATAGGTGACCCGCTCCAGCTTGCGCGCCTTGGCGACGATTCGAGGGTCGGTGGTGTAGACCCCGTCGACGTCGGTGAAGATATCACAACGATCGGCGCAAAGCGCCGCCGCGAGGGCGACCGCCGAGGTGTCGGAGCCGCCGCGGCCGAGCGTGCTGATCCGAGCATTCGGGCCGATGCCCTGGAAGCCGGCCAGGATGGCGACCTGGCCTTGGTCGAGCGCGGCATGCAGCTTCGCGGCATCGAGCGCCTTGATCCGGGCTCGCCCGTGTCCTGCGTCCGTCTCCACGGGCACCTGCCAGCCGAGAAAGGAGCGCGCCGGCACGCCGACCGCCTGCAGTGCCAGCGCGAGCAGGCCACAGGTGATCTGCTCGCCGGCGGCGACGACCACGTCATGCTCCGCCCGATCGTAGCCCGGTCCGCCGAGCTCGACGACCCATCCGATCAGCTGATCGGTCGTGCCGGCCATGGCGGAAACCACCACGGCGATCCGATCGCCCCCTTGCCGGGCGGCCCGGATTCGCTCGGCAACCGCTCGAATCCGCGCCAGATCGGCCACCGAAGTGCCACCGAATTTTTGCACCACCAGGGCCAATGCGCGGACCTCCGAGCCGGGCGGAGCCTGCCGCCAGACGCCGCTCGCTCGCAGGCACTGGCCAATGGCAGCTGGCGTGTACATAGTCGGCCGCTCAGAGCGAAGCAACCCTGGCCATCGCCCCGGCAGGAGCCCGATGCCCGCGCCCGATCGCGTCCGCCCGGCCAGCAGCGCCGACCCCGAGGAGCTCAGGCGCTTCGCCGGCCTCGCCGGCCAATGGTGGGACGAGACGGGGCCGATGGCGGCGCTGCACAGGCTGAACCCGACCCGGCTCGCCTATCTGCGCGACCGAATCTGCGCCCGCTTCGACCGTGACCCGCTCAGCGATCGGCCCCTGGCGGGGCTGGAGGCGCTCGATGTCGGCTGCGGCGGCGGCCTGCTGTCCGAGCCGCTCGCCCGGCTCGGCGCCGCGGTCACGGGGATCGACCTCGAGCCCGCCAATCTGGCCGTCGCGCGTCGCCACGCCGAGGCGCGCGCTCTGTCGATCGACTACCGGGAGATCTCAGCGGAGCAACTGAGCGCCGAGGGGCGAACCTTTGACCTGGTATGTGTCATGGAGGTGGTCGAGCACGTCGCCGACCCGGCCGGGTTCCTGAACGCCTGCGGGCGACTGGTCCGCCCCGGCGGCGGGCTGGTCCTCGCCACGCTCAATCGCACGATCAAATCCTTCGCCTTAGGGATTGTTGCAGCTGAATACGTGCTCGGCTGGCTGCCCCGCGGCACGCATCGCTGGTCGCGCTTCGTGCGCCCGTCGGAAGCCGCCCGCGCGCTCCGCCGGACCGGCCTGACGATCGTCGATCTAAGCGGCGTCAGCTACGATCCCCTGCGCGATCGCTTCCGCCTCAGCCGCGATCCCGCCGTCAACTACATGCTGTTCGCGGTCCGCGACTGACGCCGGGACCGTCCGTGCTCAGCCGTCGTGGCGCGGCAGCCAGGGGATCTGGCCGAACGAGATGCCCTCGTCGCGCAACTCTTCGGCCTCAACCTTGGTGGCTTCGCCATAGATGCTGCGCTTGTCGGCATCGCCGTAGTGCATCTTGCGCGCCTCCTCGGCGAAGCGCGGCCCGACGTGGTCGAAGTTCTTCTGGATGTGGTTCTGGACCTCGCGCAAGGCACGCATCGCGGCCGCCGCCCGCTCCGGATCGAGCGTCGGCGCGGCGGCCGGCCCGGCGGGGCGACTTTCGGTGGTCGCCGCCTCGCCTGTCTCCCGGCGCGGATCTTGGTCGTCCTCGCGCAATGGCGAGCGCCGACCGACCGCCGGCGCCATCAGCGCCTTGGCGACCTTGCCATCGCCGCAGATCGCGCAGGTGATCGCACCGGCCGCGGCCTGCTGATCGTAGGTCGCGCCGTCGCGGAACCAGGCCTCGAAGGCATGACCCTGCGAGCATCGCAGGTCGAACAGGATCATGGCACCCGACTCACTGACTGCTCAGCACTGTTCTGCTTATCTAGAACTAGGGGCTGACCGCACGGCGCGCAAGGGCGCGGCCGGTGTGGTCAGGTCCGGCCGAGCAGGCCGTCCAGCTCGCCCGCGGCCTCGAGCGCCAGCAGCTCGTCCGAGCCGCCGATGGCGCGGCCGTCGATGAAGAGCTGCGGCACCGTGGCTCGTCCACCTGCCCGCTCGACCATCTCGGCGCGCCGCCCCGGCTCCTGCCAGAGATCGATCTCGGTAAACGTGACCCCCTTTTTCTCGAGCAGGCGCTTGGCTCGCCAGCAATAGAGGCAAAGCGGCGTCGTGAAGATCTCGATCGCGGCCATGTCCGGACTGCACCCTCGACCGGTCCGCCGCCGGCCGCCGTCTGCTCCTCTCTGAGCTCGCCCATCATATCGGTGTGGAGGCGTCGCGCACCACTCGAGCGAGCGTCAGCACGTCGACCCGCGCGGCACCCGCCCGGCGCAGCACCTGCGCGCAGGCGCCGACCGTGGCGCCCGTGGTCATGACGTCGTCGACCAGGAGCAGGCTCCGGTCGGCGATCCGGCGACTGTGCCAGGGATGCGGCCGGAAGGCGCCCGCGGTGATGTTGGCGAGTCGCGCCTGAGCGCCGAGCCCCTGCTGGGAGCGCGTTGCGCGCCGCCGCTGCAGGAGATCCGGGATCATCGCCACACCGCTTTCATGCGCCAGCGCCCGCGCCAGCACCGCAGCCTGATTGTAGCCGCGCCTCAGCAGGCGCCAGCGATGCAACGGGACGGGCGCGATCAGATCGGCGTCGGCCAGGAGTTCGGCGCCGGCGCGTGCGAGCCAGCGGCCGAACGCCGGCGCGGTGTCGGTCCGGTCGGCGTGCTTGAAGGCGAGGATCAGCGCGCGCGCGCCTTCGTCGTAGCGCAGCACGGCCCGCGCCCGATCGTAGGCCGGCGGCTCGACGGCGCAGTTGCCGCAGAGCGGCGCTTCCGGCACGGCATGGGGCAGCGGGTAGCCGCAGGTCCGGCAGTGCGGCGGGGCCAGAAAGGTGAACGAGCGCCAGCAGCTGGCGCACAGCCGCCCCTGCGCCTCGACCGCGGCGCCGCAGGCGAGGCAGCGGGGCGGCAGCACGACGTCGAGCAGGCCAACCAGCGTGCGCGCCGCGAACGCCGCGAGCGCCACCTCATTGCCTCGACGAAAAAATCGACATCAACCACAGATTTTATCAGAAAGTGCCCGCGAGCGCCAGCCCGAGGCCTCAGGGCGCGCGGGTCTCGCTGACGATCCAGGCGAGATAGTCGGGATTGCCATCGGCGATCGGTAGCGCCACGACGCAGGGACAGTCGTAACTGTGCAGTTGTTTCACCCGGGCGCTGAGAGCGGGAACCAGTTCTGTGCGCGTCTTGGCGATCAGAACCGCCTCTCGGGCCTGCTCGAGCTTACCGTGCCACCAGTAGACGGACGTCATGCCATCGAGCAGGTTGGCGCAGGCGGCGAGCCGCTCTTCGACCAAGGCGCGCCCGATCGCCAGCGCCTCCTCGCGGGAGCCCGCCGTGACATAGCAAATGCAAGCGTTCATCGGTCGGCCTTGATGACCCAGAGCTTCGCCCAGCCGGCCGAGAGCTCGTGCATGCTCTCAACCTGGTCTCGTAACTCTATGGAAAATAGCGGTCGGAGCGGCCGGATTTGAACCGGCGACCCCCAGTCCCCCACACTGTTCTCGCCTCACCAGACCCCGCAGATAACTTGATTTCCGGGCCTCATTCCCGTGCTCCCGCTGTGGCCCCGGACCCCCGTGGTCCTGGCATGGTCCCGGAGAATACCGATGCAACTCACTGGCCGCAACGCGCTCTCGGCTCTCAACCCGGTCGCGGGCACGGCCAAAGCGCCGGAGCGGGCGCGCGAGCGGGTGCTGAGCCTGGAGGAGCTGAGGGCGATCTGGACGGCAACTTGGGGGTAGCATGTGGGGGCACGATTACGACGTGATTGTGAAGCTCTTGGTGCTGAGCGGGCAGCGTCGGGAGGAAGTTGGCGGCATGCGCTGGTCAGAGCTGGGC
>JBKPDM010000281.1:0-9126 GCA_046727895.1 Pseudomonadota bacterium
CCTCAGGACCCGGTGGCGGTAGATGGCCGCAGCCTCCGCCATCTGCCCCTGTGGGGCAAAGCGGCGGGACGCTGAGGCCGTGGCGGAGCCTCGCATGGTCATGGTCGCAGCCGGATACGGATGATCAGGATCACCGCCGGCTGAGAGAGCTGGAGGTGCCGGGCCGTACCCTCGAGCGACGGCGGAGGTCGCATGGCGTGAGCGGCAGACGCGATTGGTAATGGCAATGACCAGCGCCGCAAGCAGCATGCCGGCTGGCAGATCGACCAGGTAGTGCCAGCGCGACACGACTGAATCGAAGAAGATCCAGGTCGCCAGGAAAACCGCCAGAAAGGCGAAGGGCGAACGCGCTTTCAGGGCGTAGTAACATACGATGCATGCGGCGCCGATATGCAAGGAAGGCATCGCCGCAAGCGGCGCGGTGAAATACTGGCCGCCGTGCGCTACCAACCAGGATGGGCCCTGGGCCTGCAGCTCGCTGAACATCCGATACATGTCATGTTGGGCGGCGGCCGCCGTTGCATTGGGGCCGTCCCCGAAGATGAACGGCCCTACGGCCGGCGCCAGCAGGTAGGTGAGCGGCCCGATCATCAGGTTCAGCAGCAGCGCCGTCATGTTGTGGTGATGCCAGCGCCGCTCGCCCAAGGCATGGAGCCAGAACGAGCCGATGAACAGGCCAAGCTGGGCGCCCTGGTACCAGAGGTCCGGCGCCGGCAGCAGCCGCGCGAGCAGCGAGCGAACCACCGCGAACCCAGCGATGACCGAGCGCAACTGCTCGTCGATCTGAAAATAGACACGATCATGCAAATGCGGATTCAAGAGTGGCATCCACATCTTCAGATGAAAATGAAAATAAATGACGATCACAAATAGCATGATGTAGAACAAATCAGTCGAAATCCGGCGCAGGAGCTGGATCTGGCGCGGTTCGTGCTGGCGCCATTTGGCGTTGATGACCTGGCAGGCCAAATACCCGACGACGGCGATGAGCAGCGGCAGCTCTGGGCTGACCCCGAGGGCTGGGCTCACCCGCTCGGTCGGCAGAACGAAAGGAAGGCCCCTCGCATACGCGATCAGAGCGGTGATGGCGGCAAAACAGAGGGCGGCGATGGCGACGAATATCAGATCCGGCGGCGGTGACCCCAGCCGCTCGGCAAGCCGGATCACGGCCTGTCGCAGGTCGGCGGGCGCTGAGAGCCGTTCATCGCCCCGAGTCGAGCGGGCACGGAGAAGGCTCTCTCGGTTGCTCGTCATCCTGTGCCTCTGCCGACCCGATGAATCCTACTCGCTCCGATCGGCTATTCCAACGCCATCGTCCGATTCCCGTGAAGGCCTGTCAGGACAGGGGCCGCCGGGTCCGCAGCGCGTGGCGTTGACCGAGCCTCGAATGCGGCACCAGCGGCGGGCTCGCGAAGCAGCGCCTTCACCCGCGTCACCGTTGACGCCAGCTCGTCGAGGGGGGCCGGCGTGTGCGGCGGAAAGGGCTCGCCCAGCCACGCCGCGCGACCGGACGAAATCACAAGCCTATGAACGAGCGCAATGTCGCGCGTAATCCGGCGCGGCGCGAGCCCCAGCATGATGCGACGATAAAGGAGCGCCTTCATTCGATCGAGATTGCAGCGCCCCCACCACTGCGCGACCTTACCGGCCCAATTTTCCGGCGCCGGACCGTCCTTGCCGAGGTCGAAGATGTGGACCGGCTTGCGGGTGGCGCAGGCTTCGGCAAGCATGGTGGCACTCTCGCAGGTGACGATGATCGCGTCAGCGAGCCCCAGATAGCCGAGGTAGGGATTGTCGGTGGCGTCCGGGCGCCACCGGTACAGCTGGTAGGGAACGTCGATCGCCCGTTCGAGGGCCTCGGTAGCCGCGCGCGCCGTGCGTGAGCTGGTCGTGATCAGCAGAGATCCGCCACGCTCTCGCGCCAGCGCGCTGGCCTCGCGGGCGAGACGCTCTGCCTTCTTGGGGTCCAAGGCGTACGCTCCGCTGTAGCCGCCGACGAGGACCGCGAGGTACGGCCGCGGCAGGTGCGCGAGGCGGGGTCCCCAACTGTTCGCCGCCTCGGTCAGCCTCGCCTCGGTCACGTGGTGCAGGCTGAAGCTGTTGCGCAGCACGTTCGGCCGGTCCGGCACCGGATACTCCGGCACCGTGATCACCAGATCGAAGCTCGAGACCTCCGCCCACGGTTTGCCGAGGTGGACGTAGCGCGCGCGGCCGCCCGACTGGCGCCGGATCCAGCGGCAGACCGGCTCGTTGCGCATGGCCGCGGAGATGATCAGATCGGGCCAGGGCGGTTGCAGCGGGCTGGAGCGCTTGCGGTCGATGCCCAAGAGCTTCGCGCCGCGCCAGACGTCGACCAGATAACCCCACCAGCGGTAGTGAAGACGCTTCTCCTCGTAGGGCCAGCCGAGCGCGTGAGCAAGGGCACGGATCTGCGAGTTCTCGCCGGCCCGGTAGCACATCACCGCCCAGACCCGGGGCGGCGGGCGGTCGCATCGCGCAGCGCCGGAGTGAGCAAACACCGCGCCGTTCACCCGGTGATGCACTCTATCCCCCCCGAACAATGGAGCCAAATCCCCCCCGAACAATGGAGCCAAAGCGCGTCACGCCGCCCGGCGCACCGCCAGCCGCGCCAGGAGCTCGTCGACCGCGGGCGCTTTGGCGACGAGCTCGAGGGCGTCGTGGCGGACGTGGTTACGGCGCATTTCCTCCCGGAGGAAATCCTCGCGGACGATGCCCGCTTCGACACACTCGCGCAGGAGGCCAAAGAACAGCGTCTCCTGATTGGGGTCTGGATGCCGGCTGTAGTGGCCGAGGAACGCATATTCGCCGAACAGCTTGCGGCGCGCGGTCATGAGCCAGCCAAAGGGTGGAAAAAGCGGAAAGTGCTCGACCGGGCGAAAGTCGACCGGCAACCCGGTTTTCCACGGCTGGGTCTTCCTTCGCGTGTTGTGCAGCATCTTGGTTCTCTCGGTCAGCCGGTCGAAGTCGTTCCACTCGGCCTCGATGATGCCAATGGCATCGGGATCCTCGTATTGCAGGCCGATCCATTTGGTGTAGTCGCGACTGAAGTCGAAGAGCTCCTCGAACTGCTGTTCGACCCGCCAATGCGTGAGCTTGGCGCAGTCCAGGAGCATCGCCGAACTGGCAAAGCTGCCGCGGACGGTACGTTTCACACCGCTGTGGGTGCGACACATGATCGCCTTGCCCTGCATGTCGCGCGACAGGAGCTCGTGGACATCGCCGATCGCGAACACGTCGGGGTCAACCATCAGCGCCCGGCCGGTGTAGCCCATCAGCTCGGGCGGCATGAAGCGAAGGGGCGTGAACGATTGCAGGTCGTCGTTCAACCAGACCCGCCGCAAACCGTCACGCAGGTAGAGCTGCCCCTCCCTGGCACCGAGGAAGGCGTGGTCCTTGGTGTGAACGATGCGCACGTCGAACTCGTCGCCGTAGGCGCTGTTGCGTCGCATCGAGTATTGAGAGACCAGCGCGCCGACGATCTGCCGGTGGTTGGAGTGCACGAAGACCGAGAGTTTCATGACAGCAACCCTAACTTCTCTCGATGGCCAAGGTCCGAGGCGTGCAGGCTGGCCTCGGGCGCAAAGCCGGCTCCGTCGAGCCTGCTCCGACCGCCGCCCGGTTCACGCGCTCGCCGCTTGGGCGGGCCACTCAGGGCCCATGTAGCAGAACACCAGCGACAAGCGGTCATGGATCCGCGCCTCGATGTTGGCGACCTGCCCGGCGCTGCAGTCGTCGGGCCAGCCGCCGACGTTGCTGCGGCGGATGCCCAGGGATGCCCGGTTGTCGAAGGGACCGCACGGGGCGTTGGAATGGTTCAGGACTGGCCGTGCCATCATGTGGCCTGGCGGCGCGCGCCTAGCTGATGTTGAGCAGGCGCCGGATCGGCTTGGTGAGCCGGCCGACGCGGCGCTGATAGTCCAGGACAGCGCTGGGCCGGGCGTAGCTCATCTGGAGCATGCGACGCTCGCCGATGAAGCGCTTGTGGCCGTGGAACGAGTGGTCGGTCCGCCGGAAGGCGAGCATCGTGCCGGCAAGCGGCGCCACCTCGGCGGCGTAGTCCTCCATGTCGCTGGCCGACCGCAGCATACGCAGCTGACCACCCTCATGCGGCCATTCATCGTTGAAATACACCAGGACGGTGATGATCTTGGAGCGGCGGTCGGTGTGGATATTGCCGTCGGTCGCCTCGCAAAGCGCCCGAAGCGTGATCGTCGTCGCGGTGCCGCCAAGGTCGACCCCGAACTTCTGGCCGAAGCGGGCGGCAAGCTCGGGGCTGCGCAGTCCGTCCAGGAGGGCCGCAAAGGCCGGGCCGTAGTGCAGGCCCTCGAGCGGGACGTTGCCCGGCCCGTCGATCGCCGGGAAGTCGCGCTGGATGGCGGGGAGCGCCGCCGGTCGAATGAAGCCTGACACGACCAGGAAGTCGAACGGATCACGGACGAGGGGCGTGGCGTCGAATTGGCCGGCGTCGAACGGGCCGTCGGGGAATTCGAAAACCGACGCCGCTCTGGTCGCCGCTGCGGCTGCTGATGCCATGGGCTCCTCCATTGATATTGACCCGGCTCGATATGGCGCGGGCAGTCTTAGCAGGGTCGTTGCGATCATGCCACTGTTCGGATCATCCTGGCGTGATCGCGCTGACCCGAGGTGGTATCGCCGCCTCAGCGGCGCAACGTGTTTCGCTTGGAGAGCAGGCGCCGCCCGGGCTATGACAGCGTGCGCAAGGCCCCACGGCTGCGCTGGTGGCCAGCCGGCGAGGACGAAGTTGGAGTGAGGATGCAGACTCTGTGGCGCGATGCGCTGCGCGAGGCGACCTCGGCAGCACTGGTCTTTTTGCCGCAGGCGCGCCGCAAGGCGATCGACCGCTGGCTGCGCGGCCGCGAGGAGGCCCGCAAGCTCGCCAGCACCGACCATGTGCTGATGTCCTGGGGCAAGAGCGGCCGCACCTGGCTGCGGGTCATGCTCTCGCGCTTCTACCAGCTGGCCTACGGCGTTCCGGAAGGTCGGATGCTCGAGTTCGACAATCTGCACCGTATCGATCCGGCGATCCCGCCGTTGTTCTTCACCCATGGCAATTATCTGCGCAACTACACTGGCAACTGGACCACCAAGAAGGAGTTTTACGACAAGAAGATCATCTTTCTGGCGCGCGACCCGCGCGACGTCGCCGTCTCACAGTACTTCCAGTGGAAGTACCGCATGCGGCCAGTCAAGAAAATTCTGAACGATTACCCGCCGCACGGCGCCGACACGTCCCTTTTTGACTTTGTCATGCATGCAGGTGCAGGCCTGCCGCAGATCCTCGAGTTCTTCGAAATGTGGCAAAGGGAACTCCCGAAGGTCGCGGCCTCGATCATCGTCCGTTACGAGGACATGCGCTTCGATCCCGCCGATGCGCTGCGCCGAAGCCTCGCGTTCCTGGGCACGCCGGGGAGCGAGGAGCAGATTCGCGAGGCGGTCGCCTACGCGGCCTACGACAATATGAAGCAGCTCGAGCAGCGCAAGGTGTTCTGGCTGAGCGGCATCCGACTTTCGCCGACCGATCGCGGCAACCCCGACTCGTACAAAGTGCGCCGCGCCAAGGTCGGCGGCTGGCGCGACTATTTCGACGAGTGTCAGGTGGCGGCGATCGAGCGGGTGCTGGCGGCGCGTCCCCTGCCGCTGTTCGGTTATGGCGATACAGCGCTGGCCAGGCGGCCGGCCTGAACCGCGCGAGCAGACCAGGCTAGGCGGACCCCATCAGGGCACGAATTCGCGCCACAACGCGCGCCAGATCGTCCGGGACGTCGCCGCGGGGCGCTCGGAGGGGGGTGCCCGCCGGCACCGCGAAACCGCGCTCGACCAACATGCGCGAGAAGGCCTGAAGGTCGCGCGTGCCGTCGAGGAGCCCCACGCGATGGAGCCCGCGGGCGACGCTTTTCCTGAACGCGCTCGCCGCCGATCCGGTGCCCGGCGCGCAGAGGTGCCGGATCAGCGCGTGCCGCGGCTGGTCGAGCCTGCCGAGCCAGTCCGGCCGGAGCTCGAGGATCGCGAGCGGCCGGCGCAACCGGACGATCTCGACCAGCATCGAAATGCTGTCGCTGGTGACCACGAAGCCGTCGGCGAGGCCGAGCAGGCCAAGATAAGGATTGTCGGCCGCACCCGGCGTCCAGCGGTACAGTCTGGCCGCGGCCGGCAGACCTGCCCGGAGCGCGTCGACCGTGGCTGCCGGCGTGCGGGGGCTCGTGCTGAGGTAGGGCGTGCCCCCCTCGGCGAGTACGCTCCCGGCCAGCTCGATCAGGCGCTCGGTGACCGCCCGATCGAACGCGAACGGTCGGGTCGCACCGCCGATCAGGAACGCGACGAGCGGTCGCGCCAAGTCGGCCAGGCGCTCGCGCCATTGCCCGACCGCGGCCGCGATCCGGGCCTCATCGACCGCCATCAGGGGCAGGGCGATCGGCAGGAGATTATCGAGTGGCGGGAGGCCGATCTCGCTGCTCGCAATCACCAGGTCGAAGCGCGCCATCATGGCTGAGGGCTTGCCGACCAGGGCCAGCCTGGTACGTCCGGCGGACTGCTCGGCGATCCAGAGCGCGACCATCGAGGTACGCCGGCCAATCGTGATCACCAGATCCGGCCAGGGCGGCTCGAGCGGATCGGAGCGCGCGCGGTCGATGTGGTGCAGCGATGGCACGACCTTGGGTTTGCCGAGCACCCAGGGCTCCTGCATCCGCACGTACCTGCGCTCGCAGGACCAGCCGAGCGCACGCTCGATCGTGTAGACCTGAGCGTTGTCGCCCTGCTTGTCGCCGAGCACCAGCCAGACGCGGGGCTGGCTCTCGGTGCGCGGTTCCGGCACCTGGACCGCCCGGGCGGATGCTGCCATGGACGCCGCCGGCCGCGGCCGGGCGGCGTGCGTGCCCCGCTTCGGCAGCGGCGGATCACGCATGCCTGAGGCCATCGCTGATCAGCCGCCCTCCATCCGGATCGGCCGGCTCATCAGGCTCTCGAGCGCCGCAGCGATGCCGAGGCGGCCGTCCAGGATCGCATCGACCGCAGCGCAGATCGGCAGCTCGATGCCGAGCTGGCGGGCGCGCCGCATCACAGCGGCGGCGGTGAACACGCCTTCGACCAGGGCGCCCGGGTGCGCCCGCAGGGTCTGCGGATCGGCGCCCCGCCCGATGGCGTGGCCGAAGGCCATGTTGCGCGAGGTGAGGCTGCCGGCACTCAGAATGAGGTCGCCGAGGCCCGAGAGGCCCATCAGGGTCTCGCGCCGGGCGCCCAGCGCCTCGCCGAGGCGCGCGAGCTCGGCCAGGCCGCGCGTGATCAGCGCCGCGCGCGCATTCTCACCGAGCCCGCGGCCGGCGACGATGCCGGCGGCGATCGCGAGCACGTTCTTGACCGCGCCGCCGACCTCGACCCCGGTGAGGTCGTCGGTCCAGTAGACCCGAAAGCTGAGGCTGCTGAGCGCCTCGGCGAGCTCACGGCCGAGGGCCGGTTCGGCGCAGCCCAGCGTGGTCGCCGCCGGCAGGCCGCGGGCCACCTCGCCGGCGAAATTCGGCCCGGACAAGGCCGCAATCGGCCGAACGGGCGCGGTCTCGCCGACGACCTGGGAGAGCCTGAGGCCGGTTGCGGTCTCGAACCCCTTGGCGGCGATCACGAGCGGCGTCGCGCCCGGCGGCAGCTGCCCCGCGAGCGCGCGCACGGCCTGCGCCGGCACGGTCAGCAGGAGCACATCCGCACTGGCAACCTCGCCGAGGTCGCCGGTCGCGCCGATCGCCGGCTCGAGCGCCACATCGGGGAGGTGGCGCGGGTTGATGCGCTCGCATTGGATCGAGCGGACGACCTCGGGATCCCGCGCAAACAGCACGACGCGCAGCCCGGCCCTGGCCGCGGTCCGGGCGAGCGCCGTGCCCCAGGCGCCCGCGCCGAGGATGCCGATGCTCTCGAATCGGGCCATGGGCGCGTCCGGTCGTCCGTTAACCCTTCGCCGATCGGGCGCGTCGCGGCTCAGGCGGTTGCGCCGTCGGCCGCCGCCAGGTCGTTGATCTTGGCCGCCATGATGAAGTCGTTCTCGTGCAGGCCTTTGATCTTGTGGGTGTGGAGGGAGACCGTCGCGTAGCCCCAGCCGAAGGTGATGTCGGGGTGGTGACCCTCGTCCTCGGCGAGCGCGCCGATCCGGTCGACGAAACCGAGCGCCTGCCTGAAGTTCTTGAACCGGTAGGTGCGCTCGATCCGCTTGCCGTCGTCGCGCAGCTGCCAGTCCGCCGCCTCGTGCAGATACGCCTCGGCCGCGGTTCGGTCGAGCGGCGGCGTGCCGCCGCGACAGGGCGTGCAGGTCTTGCGCGCGAGCTCGGTCATCGAAGAGTCCTCCCGTGGTCGCGGTGGGCCGTCGACGGGCATGATATGGTCGCCCGGCCCCGGCGCCGCCAGCGCTGAGGACTGCCGGTCGGGCATCCGCCAGCGCGCGGTTCGGTGCCGGTCGTACGCGTGCGTATCCCCGATATCAGCTGGACCAATAATTGGAACGGGCTCGCGAAAAATCCCGATCGCATGCAAGGCCATGAGTGAGAAAAAATAAGAATCCAATCGCGATTGAAAATATCACGCATTGATGCCAAATTAGATTTATAAAGAAATCGGATGCCTTGCCCGGCTAGAAGTGCTATGAGTTCGACATGGTTCAAACGACTCCAAGGACTGCAATCTGGCGTGTGACTTCAGTGTGGCGGATGCCTGCAGCAACCAGATCCGCACCCTCGACGCGGCCCGATTCCCGTTGATGTGAGCCGGCAGGCAGCCAAGCCGGGCTGGCGCGCAGGCACGATGGGCACATCGCACGGTTGCGCGGCCCGGGCGAGCGCCGGGGACGGCAAATAAAAACCGTCGTTCCTGTGAAGCGGTTCACATCGTTGAGCCTACAACGACACGTAAGTCTCGTGATGCGTATCTCGGCACGTAAGTCATTCAGGCACGAAGCCTGATTCGAGGAGAAATCAAGTGAAGACCACCGCTCTTGCAGTTGCAGCGCTCGTCGCCATCGCGGGCCTGCCTTTCACCGCCGCCGCAGAGGAACTCGCGCCAATCCAGGCGGGTACGTACGTTCTCGGCAACCAGACGGCCTCGGTC
>JBKPDM010000282.1:0-11056 GCA_046727895.1 Pseudomonadota bacterium
TCGGAAAGGTCAGGTGTGGTGCCACCCGTCAGAAAGGTCTGGATGTGCCCAATGATCTCGTCCGGCTTATCGTAAAAGGGGAGGTGATCGCCGGAATCGATTTCAATTAGCGTGGCGTTCGGAATGGCTTCCGCCATCTGCCGGCTGGCACCGACCGGCACGGCGCGGTCGTCTTTGGCATGAATGAGGAGTGTCGGCGCCTGGACCATTGGGAGGACATGCCGGACGTCGATCTCAAGGTTCATTCGCTGCAAGGCGGCTGCCGCTTCGGCGCTGGCGCTCATGCGCAGGAACTTGGCCCACCATCTCGAAACGATCGGATCGGCTGCAACAGATGGTATCCGGATTTCGGCCCAGACCGGCCCTCCCCAATCGGCAGCCGCTGCCTCGGCGGCCGCCAGGCCCTCCTCTAGGCTGGTGAAATACGGGTAATCGGGCGCCCTAAGACGCCGGGCATAGCTGCCGATGGCGATCAAGGCTTCGGTGCGGCCGGGATAAGTGGCAGCGAAAAGGAGGCACATCGTGCCGCCTTCGGAATATCCGAGCAGGGCGGCGCGCGAGGATCCGACCGCGTCGAGCACTGCCCGCACATCGTCCATGCGTTCTTCCAGGGTCGCAGCCTCAGTGCTGCGATCAGACAAGCCGGTTCCCCGCTTGTCGAACAGGATCAATCGAGTGAATGTCGACAGTCTTTCGAAGAAGCGCGCGACATGAGCGTCTTCCCAAAATACCTCTATATTAGAGATCCAGCCCGGAACCACAACAAGGTCGATCGGCCCATCGCCGAGTACTTGGTATGCGATGCTGAGCGTGCCTGATTTGGCGTAGCGGGTTTGCGGCGTCATGGCGGCGCTCCGCTTGCGGTCTGCTTAGTCTAGAATACCACCTGCCAACGTCGGTGTCGCTGATTATCAGCGCACGACGAAAGTTCTGCTCCGTCTCCTTCGGGTCAGGACCGGCCGCTCCGCATGCAGCGGGGGGGCTCCGGACCGGGTACCATCTGTCAGACTTCGACCGCTAGGTCGCGGCGTGGAGCCCGGTCAGGCCTTCGATGACTTCCTGCAGCCCGGGCGCGGTGGCGAAGGCGCGATTGGGCTCGGTGAGCCCGACGCCATCGAGGAAGTCGGAGGTCAGACCCCCCGCCTCGCGCACCAGGAGCAGGCCGCCGATCACGTCCCAGGCGTTGCAGCGGAGCGTGACGCAGGCGTCCAGGCGGCCGTCCGCGACGTGGCACATCATCAGCGCGGTCGAGCCCATGCGGCGATGGTCGGCGCCCGCGCGAAGGGTCTTGTCCAGGAGCTCGACGTAGGCCTCGACCGCCATCTTGAAGGTGAAGGTGGAGCCGATCACGGCGCGCCTGGCCTCATCGCAGTCGGAGACGCGGAGCACCCGCTCGTTGAGGTAGGCGCCGGTCGTGCGTCGCGCCCAGAACAGCTCGTCGTGGACCGGATCGTAGGTGACGCCGATCTCGGTCCGGCCCTCGACCAGATAGGCGAGCGCCACCGACCAGTAGGGCATGCCGCGCAGAAAATTGGCGGTGCCGTCGATCGGGTCGATCACCCAGAGGGGCCCTGTCGGGGTCAGGCTGTCCTCGCCGCCGCCCTCCTCGCCGAGCAGGCCGTCATCGGGGAAGGCGACGGTGAGGCGGGTGCGGATCAGCTCCTCGACCTCGCGGTCGGCGACGCTCACCAGGTCCTGCATGTCGGCCTTGTGCTCGACCTCGAGCTTCTTGCGCTCGGCGAAATAGCCGAAGGCGAGGTGGCCGGCCTCGCGGACGATGGCGCAGGCGGTGAGCAGACGAAGCTCGAGATCGTGGTCAGTCATGGCGAGCTCCCGGAGAGGTGCATGGGTTTCGATAGCACGAGCGCGCTCAGCCCCGCAGCCATGCGCGGAGCTTGGACCAGCGGCGCGGCTCGCCGCGGCCGGCGATCGCGAGCCCGAGGGCACCGCTCTCGACGACGAGGACGACCAGGCGGCGCGCGCGGGTGATCGCGGTGTAGACCAGGTTGCGGCGCAGCATGCGGCCGTGCTGGCGGGCGAGCGGCAGCACGACCGCGGGGTATTCGGAGCCCTGCGCCTTGTGCACGGTGATCGCGTAGGCGGGCATCAGGCGGTCGAGCTCGCCGAAGCCGTAGCTCTGCGGGCGTCCGTCGATCTCGGCGATCAGCCGGCTCTCGGCGTGCTCGATCCGGACCACGCGGCCGAGATCGCCGTTGTAGACCTCGCGCTCGTAGTCGTTCTCGAGCTGCATGATCTTGTCGCCGAGCGCGAAGGTCACGCCGCGCCGCTCGACCCGATCGACGGCATTCGGGTTGAGCGCCGCCTGCAGGCTCTCGTTCAGGTGACGGGCGCCAAGCTTGCCGCGATTGGTCGGGCAGAGCACCTGGATGTCGCTGATCGGGTCCATGCCGAAGCGAGCCGGGATGCGCTCCGTGACCAGCTCGAGCACCAGCCTTGCGCCGTCCTCGGGGTCGCGCGCCTTGATCGCGTAGAAGTCGGAAAGCTCGTCCGGGGAGCGGGCGAGCTCGGGCATCAGGCCACGGTTGACCCGGTGCGCGTTGCGCACGATCCGGCTCTCGGCCGCCTGGCGGAAGATCTCCTCTAGGCGGACCACCGGCAGGCGGCCGGAGGCGATCAGATCGGCCAGCACCTGGCCCGGCCCGATCGAGGGCAGCTGATCGACGTCGCCGACCAGGATCAGCGCGGCCGCATCCGGCAGCGCTCCTAGCAGCGCCTGCATCAGCGGCACGTCGACCATCGACATCTCGTCGACCACCAGCAGATCGCAGCTGAGCGGCCGCTCGGGCCCGCGGCGGAAACCGCGCCCGGGCTCGGCCTCGAGCAGGCGGTGCAGGGTCTTGGCGTCGCGCCCGGTGCTCTCGCTGAGGCGGCGCGCCGCGCGCCCGGTCGGCGCGCCGAGCTGGACGTCGACCGCCGCGGCGCCGAGGCCGGCCAGGATCGCCTCGACCAGCGTGGTCTTGCCGGTGCCGGGCCCGCCGGTGATGATCAGGAGCTTGGTCGTGAGCGCGGTGCGCAGCGCCGCCCGCTGCCCCTCGGCGAGACGAAGGCCGAGCTTCGCCTCGACCGCCGCGACCTCCGCCTCGGCGTCGGCGATGCTCCAGGGTGGTCGCCCGAGGGCGAGTCGGCCGAGGCGCTCCGCGATTGCGCGCTCGGCCGCGTGGATCGGCGGCAGGAACAGGCAGGGCGTGCGGTCGACCGCGTTCTCGATCAGGCGGCCTGCGCCGGTCTCGCTCGCGACCGCCGCCTCGACCCGCTCGGCCGCGACCTCGAGCAGCTTGGTCGCCTCCGCCACCAGCTCGTCCCGCGGCAGGGCGCAATGGCCCTGACCCAGCGCCTCCTCGAGGACGTAGCCGAGGCCGGCGCGCAGCCGAAACGGCGAATCGCGCGGGATGCCGAGCCGCTCGGCCAGCTGGTCGGCCGAGGCGAAGCCGATGCCGCGGATCTCCTGCGCGAGCCGGTAGGGATTGGTGCTGACCAGCCGGATCGCGCGTTCGCCGTAGGCCTCGAAGATGCGCGCCGCGCGGAGCGGGCTCAGCCCGTGCGAGTGCAGGAACAGCATGATGTCGCGCACCGAGCGCTGCTCGCGCCAGGCGGTCGTGATCCGCTCGGCGAGGCCGCGGCCGATCCCGGGCACTTCCCTGAGCCGCTCCGGGCGGCGCTCGATCACCTCGAACACCTGCTCGCCGAACGCCGCGACCAGCTTGCCGGCCATGGCGCGGCCGATGCCCTTGATCATGCCCGAGCCGAGATAGGCCTCGATGCCCTCGAGGGTGGTGGGCGGCACGACGGTCAGGCTGCGGGCTCGGAACTGCTGGCCGTAGCTCGCGCTGGTCTGCCAGTGGCCCTCGGCGCGCACGACCTCGCCCGGGGCGACCGCCGGGCATTCGCCGACCATGGTTGCGGGCTCCCGCTCCTCGGCGAGCTTGACCCGGAGCACGCAAAAGCCGCTGTCGGGGTTGTGGAAGACCACCCGTTCGACCAGGCCGGAGAGGGTCTCGGCGGCAGCCTCCGGGGCGGTGAGCGCGAAGGGCTCGGCGTCGCGCGCCGGGCGGGCATGGCGATGCGGCTGCATGGCGCGCCGAAACTGACGCGGCAGGCGCGGTTTGACAAGCGCGAGGTTCAATCGGACGGTCGCGGGTCGGCCACGGTGCGCCGGTACCGGCGGATCAGCTCAGATGCGCTGAACAACAGGCTGCCGATGACGAAGGGGATCAGGTAGTAGACCGCGCGGAAGGCGAGCAGCGCGCCGATCACGTTGGCGCCCGGCACGAGCGACAGGACGACGGCCTCGATCACCCCGAGCCCGCCCGGCACGTGCGAGACGATCGCGGCGAGGTTGGCCGCGATGAAGCTCATGACGACCGGCAGGTAGCCGATGTGGGTCGCGGCCTTGAGCATCTGATGCAGGACCGCCGAGACCAGCAGGGGATCGATCGTGCCCAGCGCGATCTGAGCAAGCGCCAGCTTGAGCGGCGGCACCGGCAGCTCGAAGTTGCGGATCCAGATCGGCCGGTGCACGAACGCGGCCAGCCCGACGTAGGCGGCGACCACGGTCAGCAGGAGCAGCCCGAGAACGATCACGACGCCCCGCTCGATGCCGAACAGTTGGGCGACCAGGCCAGGGTGGAGCAGGCTGATGCTGCCGCTCACCGTCGCCAGTCCGAGCCCGACCGTGACCCCGGAGAAGACGATGATGCGGGCGACGTCACCGGCCGAAAGGCCCCAGCCGGTGTAGAGGCGGTAGCGCACGGCGCCGCTGCTGAAGGCGGCGAAACCCAGGGTGTGACCGATCGACAGGCTGGTGAACGAGGCGAACGCGATCCTGCGATAGGGCAGATCGCTCCGGGTGTAGCGCACCGCAAGCGCGTCGAAGCCGGTCAGGCAGAGGAAGCTGCCGGCCGTGCAGGCCGCACCCAGGGCCAGACGGTGCAGCGAGATCATGCTCAGCGATTCCAGGATCTGCTGCAGGCTGTAGCGGTGCAGAGTGCGCCAGATCAGGACCGCCGCCACCGCGAAGGCCACCGCCCCGATCCAGGGATGCAGGCGCCTGAGCCCGGACGATTCGCTGCTCATTCGTGGCGCTTCATTGGCGTCATGCTTCGTTAGCCTCCCGACAATCGACGAGCGGTCCGAGGTCCGCGTGCACGAACTCCCTGACGGCCCGGCGGGCCCCGCCACAGGTCAAGTCACCTCTTGGGTCTGAGCGGGATCGCGCATCGGCTCGCTGGTCGCGCCGACCCGCCCCGGCCGCCCCATGGCCGGACCACCCGAGCGCATGATAAGATATGGCCGACGAGCTGAAATCGAAAGGCCAGGAGAGGCGAGGGCCGATGCTCCAGGTGCTCGACCACCTGCTCCTCACGACCGCCGGCCAGCGGCTCTACGAGATCACCGACAGGGTCCGTTCCTGGGTGGCGGCGCAGGCGATCGAGCGGGGGCTGCTCACTCTGTTCGTGCATCATACCTCGGCCTCGCTCCTGATCCAGGAGAACGCAGACCCCCGGGTCCTCGATGATCTGAACGCTTTTTTCCGCAGGCTGGTGATCGAGGACGCTCGACGTTACACGCACGCAGAGGAGGGGCCGGACGACATGCCGGCGCACATTCGCGCGGCGCTCACCGCGACCCATCTGTCGATCCCGGTAGCCCACGCTCGCCCCGATCTCGGCCGCTGGCAGAGCATCTATCTGTTCGAGCACCGGAGCCAGCCGCACGAACGGCGCATCGCGCTCCATCTGCTCGGCGAGTGAGCCACCGGCCGAGCATTTGACAAGCTATCGGCCGGCGTGTACTTAACCAAATAGTTAACTGAGCGGTTCATCAGACCGTGCTGCCCGCGACGAGGACGCTCATGTGTCGCAACATCAAGACGCTGCACAACTTCAAACCCCCCGCCACGGACCAGGAGATCCGGGCATCGGCCCTGCAATTCGTGCGCAAGCTCTGCGGCTTCAGCCGGCCCTCCAAAGCCAACCAGCTGGCGTTCGACCGGGCGGTGGATCAGGTGGCCGAAGCGGCGCATGACCTGCTCGAGGCTCTCGTGACGAGCGCACCGCCCCGCGATCGGGTGGTCGAGGCAGCGAAGGCCCGCGCCCGAGCGGCCGAGCGCTACCACGCCCCCGACGCACGCCGCGCGGGCTAGCCGGCGGCCGGAGGCAGCCGGTCGCCGGATGAGTTCGGCGACGATGCCGGAGCGGCATTGAATTTTATTGCTTGACAGGTGGCTGTGGCCGGTCCATTTAACCGTGTGGTTAGTTAACCGAACGGTTCAGCAGTATGTCACCCGATCGCCTCAGCAGCACCTTCGCCGCCCTCGCCGATCCGACCCGGCGCGCGATCCTGGCGCGGCTCGTCTCCGGCGAGGCCTCGGTGACCGAGCTGGCGGAGCCCTTCGAGATGAGCCTGCCGGCAGTCTCCAAGCACCTCAAGGTGCTCGAGCGTGCCGGTCTGATCGCGCGCGGCCGCGCGGCGCAGTGGCGCCCCTGCCGGCTCGAGGCGGGTCCGCTCAGGGACGCCGCCGACTGGCTGGAGCACTATCGCCGGTTCTGGGAGCAGAGCCTGGACCGTTTGGACGACTATCTGCGCGAGCTACAGGCGGGGGGAGAGAACCATGGCCGCAACAACTAGCGCCGCCAGCAGGTCAGCGGCGTGGGAGCTCCTGCTGACGCGCGTTTTCGACGCGCCGCGGCGCCTCGTCTTCAAGGCTTGGACGGAGCCGGCGCAGCTGGTGCGCTGGTGGGGCCCGCGCGGCTTCAAGACGCCTTCCTGCAAGATGGACGTCCGCCCGGGCGGCACCTGGCGCGCCCACATGCGCTCGCCCGAAGGGACCGACCACTGGCTGCACTGCGTCTATCGCGAGGTCGTGGAGCCGGAGCGGCTGGTCTTCACCTGGGCCTGGGAGGACGCCGAGGGCAAGCCCGGCCACGAGACGCTCGTGACGGTGAACTTCATCGAGGAAGACGCCAAGACCAAGCTGATCGTGCACCAGGGCGTCTTCGAGTCGGCCAACGCGCGCGATCAGCATGAGCACGGCTGGGCCAGCGCTCTGGACCGCTTCGCCGAGTATCTGGAGAACGCCTGAACACCCGGGCGCAGGCCGAGCGCCGGGAGACGGCGGCGCGTTTCTGGCAGGAGAGCCTCGACCGCCTCGAGGACCATCTGCGTGAATGCCAACGACGGGAGCACGACATGACCGCAAAGACCAGCGTCGCCGCACGATCGGCGGAGCCGGAGCTCGTCATCACCCGCGTCTTCGACGCGCCGCGTGAGCTCGTGTTCCGGGCCTGGACGGAGCCCGCGCACCTGGTGCGCTGGTGGGGTCCGAAAGGCTTCACGACCCCCTTCTGCAAGGTCGATCTCCGCCCGGGCGGCGCCTGGCACCTCTGCATGCGCTCGCCCGAGGGCCGCGATTTCTGGTGCAAGGGCATCTATCGCGAGATCGTCGTTCCGGAGCGGATCGTCACGACCGACTTCTTTGCGGACGAGGAAGGGAACCTGGTTCCGCCCACGCACTATGGCATGAGCGCCGACGTCCCGGCTGAGATGCTGCTGACGGTGACCTTCGCCGAACAGGACGGCAAGACGAGGCTCACCGTCCAGCAATCGCTCCCCCTGTCGCTTGCCAAGAGCATCGGCGCGGTGGAGGGCTGGAACCAGTCCTTCGACCGTCTCGCCGAGCAGCTGAAGGCATGAGCCGGGCCTCGATCCGCCATCCCCAATCCGAGAGGGAAATGCCATGCAAGTCCAACCCTATCTGTTCTTCGAGGGTCGCTGCGAGGAGGCGCTCGAGTTCTACCAGCGCGTGCTGGGCGCCGAGGTGACCATGCTGATGCATTACAAGAACAACCCCGACCCGGGCATGGTCACGCCCGAGACCCGGGACAAGGTGATGCACGCCAGCCTCAAGATCGGCGGCAGCACGGTGCTGGCGTCCGACGGCCGCTGCGAGGGGCGGCCGAGCTTCCAGGGCTTTGCGCTCTCGCTCACGGTACCCGACGACGCCGCGGCCGAGCGGTTGTTCGGGGCTCTGGGCGACGGCGGGCAGGTGCAGATGCCGCTCGCCAAAACCTTCTTCGCCTCGAGCTTCGGCATGGTCGCCGACCGCTTCGGCGTGTCCTGGATGATCATCGTGGCGCCGTGAGGGCGAAAGGGGCGAGCCGGCTATGGGGTCGGATCAGACGCGGATTGAGGCGACCGGCGATGAACCCGGAGCGCCGGCATCCGGCGCGCCCTGGGAGCGGCCGGGTGAGACATATCTTAATCGCCTGCGTCCTCGGCGCGCTCGCGGCCTGGTCGGCAGAAGGTCATGCGGCGGGCGAAAGCGTGGCCGCGGCGGGTCCGATCACGCCGGCCACGACCGAGGTGCCAGCCGGCACCTACACGCTCGATCGCAACCATGCGAGCCTGATCTTCCGGGTCAATCATCTGGGCTTTTCCCACTATACCGCGCGCTTTACCCGCTTCGACGCCAGGCTCGAGTTCGATCCGATCCATCCCGCCGCCTGTTCCGTGACCGCGACGATCGATCCGAGCTCGATCGAGACCGACAATCCGGACCCGACGCTCGACTTCGACCATCAGCTGCAGAACCGGGACTGGCTGAACACGGCGCAGTTCGCCGAGATGGCCTTCCGCTCGACCGGGCTCGAGCTGACCGGGCCGAATACGGCGCGCGTGGCGGGCAGCTGGATCTCCATGGCGTGACGCGCCCGGTTACGCTGGCCGTCACCTTCAATGGCGGCTATGCCAGCCACCCTCTGGATCCCTTCGGCGCCCGCATCGGCTTTTCCGCGCACGGCTCGCTCAAGCGCTCCGAATTCCGGGATGGCAGAAGGCCTGCCGCCCCCCGGCTCCGATTTCGGTGTGGGCGACGATGTCGAGATATTGATCGAGGCTGAGTTCACCCGGCCGTCCGAAGCTGTGCCGCCGC
Organism: Pseudomonadota bacterium; assembly: GCA_046727895.1. GTDB lineage: Bacteria > Pseudomonadota > Alphaproteobacteria > Geminicoccales > Geminicoccaceae > DATAOG01. Next base: position 8,951 of record JBKPDM010000282.1, read on the forward strand.
CCGCGCAATAACCTGCCTGTTGGTGCGGCGAGGCGGCGAGGAAGCTCGATAGGACCGACTGAGGGAGCGACGATGAGCATCGGGGGCTTGTCCAGGGCGCGGCTCGAACGGATGCACGAGGTCATGGCCGGCCATGTCGAGGGCGGCGCCGTGCCCGGTCTCGTCACCCTGCTCAGCCGGCGAGGCGAGGTCCATGTCGATGCGATCGGCACGAAGGCGATCGGCGGCAGCGATCCCATGCGGCGCGACACGATCTTCCGCATCGCGTCGATGACCAAGCCGGTCACGGCCGCGGCGGCGATGATTCTGGTCGAGGAATGCCGGCTGCGGCTGGACGATCCGGTCGACCGGCTGCTGCCGGAGCTTGCGGACCGCAAGGTGCTGCGCGCCATCGACAGCCCGCTCGACGACACCGTTCCGGCCAACCGCCCGATCACGCTGCGCGACCTCCTGACCCTTCGGTTGGGCCTCGGCGCGGTCATGGTCTTTCCCGAACGACACCCGATCCAGAAGGCGATGCGTGAGGCGGGCGTTGCCCCCGGCCCGTTCCTGCCGACACAGGCTCCGGACGAGCTGATGAAGCGCTACGGCAGTCTGCCGCTCGTGCATCAACCCGGCGAGCGATGGCTGTACGACACCGGGTCCCACATCCTGGGCGTGCTGATCGCGCGCGCTTCGGGCATGACGCTGGGCAGCTTCCTGCGCGAGCGTATCTTCGAGCCGCTCGGCATGGAGGACACCGGTTTCAGCGTTCCCGAGCCCGAGCTCGACCGCCTCGCGACCTGCTACTGGACCGCGGGCGGCACTGGCGGGCTCACGGTCTTCGATGAGGCGCAAAGCGGCCGGTTCGCGAGCCCTCCGGTGTTCGAATCCGGCGCCGGCGGGCTCGTTTCCACGGTCGACGACTATCTCGCTTTCGGCCGGATGATGCTGAACCAGGGCAGGCACGGGGGACAGCGCATCCTCTCGAGGCTTTCGGTCGAGCTGATGACGAGCGATCACATCACCCCGGAGCAGAAGGCGGCTTCGCCCTTCTTCCCCGGCTTCTGGGACAATCGCGGCTGGGGCTTTGGGATGTCCATCGTCACCCGGCGGGACAATCTGGCCGCCGTCCCCGGACGGTTCGGCTGGGACGGCGGCTACGGCACCTCCGGCTACTGCGATCCGAAGGAGGACGTGGTCGCGATCCTGATGACCCAGCGGGTCTGGGATTCGCCGATCCCACCCGCCGTCTATCTCGATTTCTGGACCTCGGCCTATCAGGCGATCGACGACTGAGCGCAGGGAAGGGAGGGAAGAGACATGGCCGCGAGAGCTGCCGTCGCAACGAAACCGGCCGAGTCGGAGCTGGTCATCACGCGCGTCTTCGATGCGCCGCGGAGCCTCGTCTTCAAGGCCTGGACCCAGCCCGAGCACCTCGCCCGCTGGTGGGGGCCGAAGGGCTTCACCCTCCTCAGCTGCGAGACGGATGTGCGGCCGGGCGGAACCTGGGTCCGACGGATGCGCTCGCCAGAAGGCATGGAGGCCATCAAGCGGGGCGTCTACCGCGAGATCATCGAGCCGGAGCGCCTCGTCTTCACCTACGTCAACGAGCAGTCCGACGGCACGCTCGGCCCGGAAACCCTGGTGACGGTTAGCTTCGAGGAGCATGGCGCGAAGACCAGGCTGACCCTGCACCAGACCGGCTTCGAGACGATCGCTGCGCGCGATGCGCACGAGGGCGGCTGGACCAGCTGCCTCGAGCGCTTCGCCGAGTATCTGGCCCGCGCCTGAGGCAAGGCGCGTCCACACGAAGGAGATCGAACCATGTTGCACCGAATCGTGTCCCGCGAGGAATGGCTCGCTGCGCGCAAGGAGCTCCTGGGCAAGGAGAAGGAGCTGACCCGGCTGCGCGACGCCTTGAGCGCCGAGCGGCGCGAGCTGCCCTGGGTCAAGGTCGAGAAGGCCTACGTCTTCGACGGGCCGGATGGCAAGGAGACGCTAGCCGACCTGTTCGGCGGGAAGAGCCAGCTGATCGTCTACCACTTCATGCTCGGTCCGGACTGGGAGGAAGGTTGCCAGAGCTGCTCGTACCTGGCCGATCACTTCGACGGGGCCAACCTGCAC